>NZ_RZSX01001390.1:0-972 GCF_004023105.1 Mesorhizobium sp. M5C.F.Ca.IN.020.32.2.1
TTCTTGACCTGCCGCACCTGCTCGGCCTGTTCGGCCGGCGAGAAATTGCGGTGGATGACGCCGATGCCGCCAGCCTGGGCCATGGCGATGGCAAGACGCGCCTCGGTCACGGTATCCATGGCGGCGGACAGGATCGGCACGTTGAGGTCGATGTCGCCGGCGATGCGGGTGCGGATATCGGTCTCGCCGGGCATGACCTCGGAATGACCCGGCTGCAGCAGCACATCGTCAAAGGTCAGCGCCAATGCGCCCGTGGACGTTTCGATAATCTTTGCCATTGCCAGCCCTCGGAATGCATGAAAAGCGCTGGACCGGATGGACAGCGCCGACTCGTCTTCTTCCCTTTCAGGATTGGCGCTGGCTCGTAACACGTCCCGTCGCCGATGAAAAGCCGATTGCTTGTGCACGGCAGGGCTGCGAACTCAGCTTGGTGCCTTCGCGATGATGGATTGGTGACCGGCATTCGCCGCTGCTCTGCGAGCGCAGCGGGAAAGATACGCGCTCGGATCGTCGCTCGGGTAGTGGGTCAGGTTGAAATTTGAGCGCCGGCAGGCGATGGATGGCCTAATAGTAATCGTAAACGCGCCGCTTGCCCCGCTTGCACTTGATCTCTTCCTTGTATTCGTCACCTTCCCACTTGCGCTCGATCGTGCAGTTGCCGCGCCGATATTCCTCTTTGGAGCTGTAGCGTTCCCGCTTCCGCTCATAATTATCTTCGTATCGGTAGCGGTCCTGCCATTTGCCATGGCCGCTCTCGTCCTTCCACGGATCGGCAGCAGCCACGCTGTTGCCTCCGACGATTGCAACCCACGCGGCAAGCATGGTGCCTTGCATCTTCATGACGCATTCACTTCAAAGGGGTTTAACTCGGATAAACCGGTTCCGGCCCATATCATCAATGAATCGTTCCCGGCGCTTCCGCGCTCGTGATCCGTCGGCAGTTATGCTCTTGATTTGTGCATGGTGCTGATT
>NZ_RZSX01001391.1:0-970 GCF_004023105.1 Mesorhizobium sp. M5C.F.Ca.IN.020.32.2.1
GCCCAGCGCTGTGTGCCGGTCGCCGGCGACCATCTCGCCATCGTCGGCGAGAACCGCAAGATGCTGGTCTTCCCGCTCGCCGAGATCCCTGAGATGGGTCGCGGCAAGGGCGTTCGCCTGCAGAAATACAAGGATGGCGGCGTCCTCGACCTCAAGACCTTCACGCTCGCAGGCGGTCTCTCCTGGCAGGATTCGGCCGACCGCACCTTCGTCAAATCACGCGAAGAGCTGATTGAGTGGATCGGTGCTCGAGCCTCGGCCGGACGCATGGTGCCGAAGGGATTCCCGAGGGCGGGGAAGTTTGGGTAGGTCCCTTGAGGGGGAGATGGCCGGCAGGCCAGAGGGGTCCCCGCGCATGAAGCGCCAGCCTTCCCTGTTCGCAATAAGAGGTCGCGTCTGAACGTCCCGACCCCTCTGTCGCCCTTCGGCGACGTCTCCCCCTCAAGCGGGGAGATTAGCGCCTCCATGCTAACATTTGGAATGTCGTCACGATTGCTGCACTATCATGGTACATAAGCATCGCTACATAAGGCGGGGACACACGCCTTTGGGAGAAATGGGCATTTGAAAGAAGCCAGGATTAAGAAACCGGAAGGGCAGCAGCGCTTGTTCGGCCTGTCGACGCCGGTCAGATCCGCCGTCATTCCGCCGCTGTCGGCGGCGCGCTGGCTCCTGGTGCTGATCGTTGCCGCCGGGGTCTATTTCTTTCATGGTTTCCTGGTCCCAGTGCTGGCTGCTCTCGTCATCGCCTTTGCCAGCTGGCCGCTCTATCGGCGGCTGCTTGCTGCTGTCGGCGGCAACCGCACGATCGCCGCGACATTGGCGATCCTGTTCATCCTCACTTTCCTGGTGGTGCCGATCGCGCTCGCCGGCGCCTACGCCAGCAACGAAGTCCGCGAATGGGTCGGCTGGGCGATCGAGACCAACCGCGAAGGCGCGGTGACGCCGCACTGGATCGCCACGCTGCCTG
>NZ_RZSX01001392.1:0-970 GCF_004023105.1 Mesorhizobium sp. M5C.F.Ca.IN.020.32.2.1
GGCTACGACTGGTATGGCGGCATTTGAGGCCATAGCTCCGCCATTTCCGATCAGTGTTTTAGTGCTTTTGCTCAAGCGACCTTGTCGATTAGCGGTTTGAGCACCGGATGGATTTCCGGCGAGGCATGCTTGATCAGTGTCAGCAGCGCGCGTTCGTTCTCGCGCAGCGGCCGGTCGCGGCCGATGCGCTCAGCCAGCCACTTCGCCTCGCTGGCGTCGATGGTTTCGGCGCGGCGGGCCAGTGCCTCGGCTGCCTTGTTCTTCGATTCCCATTCGGATTCGATATCGCCCGGCGCGCGATAGGCTTCCATGATGCCGGCAAGGCCGCCCGATACCATGCGGCCAAAGAAACTGCCGATCCCCGGTTCCGCCTGCTCGAAGAAAGAATCCCGGCGCAGCGCCACGTCGCGTATCGGCGCTTCGTAGCCGGCCGAGCACATGACGAAATTGGCGATCGCTTTGACGAACAGATCATTCCATGACGGATCGTTGTTGGCTGCCGCTGTCCGCTCATTGATCTTGAACAGCATCTCGGCCTCGGCGCGGGTGATCGCGATGTTGCCGTCGCCGCCATGGGCATAGAGGATGCGGCGCAGAAGCTCGACTTCCGCCTTGGCGATCAGGCCGGGAACCAGCTTGCCGTCGTGCATCAGCGGCCCCTTGCCGTCCAGAACGGCATTGGCGACCTGCGCCAGCGCATAGACGCAAAGCCCGTTCGGCGACGATTTCGCCTTTTCCAGCACATGCACCAGCAATTCGAGTTCGGTCCGGCTATCGACCATGCCGTCGCGCGAAATCGCTCGGACCAGCCAGTCGGCATTGTCCTGCGAGATATAGCCCGCCGGCTTTTCCTGATGAACGATGAAGTCGGTCACAGCTTCGACGAAAAAAACAGGCCATTGCGCGCATTTGTCCTTGGCCTTTGCGTCGAGCGCAAACAGCGCCTCGGCCTCGCCGCGCGTCACCACGC
>NZ_RZSX01001393.1:0-966 GCF_004023105.1 Mesorhizobium sp. M5C.F.Ca.IN.020.32.2.1
CGCCAATACCGATCTGAAGCGGCTGCATGCGGCGATCCTCGATGCGATGGCGCATGACATGGCCAACGACCGCGACGCGGTGATCGCGACGATCCAACGGGCCGGCTGCGGCGAGATCTGGGCGCGCGTGGTGGCGCTGATCAAACGGGCTCGGCAGTGGCCGGCGCTGGAAACAGCCGGACTTGACGATGCCCGCGACGCCTTCAGCCAGGCGCTCCACTTGCAGCGCAGCGCGCGCACCTTACATAAGGAGCTGAAACAGGCGGAAGCGGCGCTCGCCAGCGATCCCACAGACGAAAACTACCGGCATCTCGTCGAGATCCAGGCGCAATTTCGTGATGTGCAAGCAACGGAAGCGCTGATCGACGGGTTCGGCGTGTCATCGGGCAGGGCCGGGCGGGTGTAGGTCGAAGCTTACGAAAGAGTGAAATTGCAGAACCGTGCTTGCGCGTCGAATCAGCCACGGCGCTTTAAGTCGGGTAATTGATTCGCTTTTTTCATGCGAATCATGCGAGAGGCGCTTGACCTTCCGGCAGAATGACGGAATCAGGACGATTCGAAACGTTAACCCGTGCCGGCGTCGACGGGAAATGCAGCGATGTGAGGTACCGGTCACTGGACAGGCAGTCAGCCTGCCACAGATACCAGGGTTAATCTGGACTTAACGAGAGATGCAGTTACTGGCCCGGGGAAGCGCGTTCTAGAGCGAGCGCATCTGATTTAACCGGCACGGCAGCTTACGCGGCTTGATACTTGGCCGCTTGGAGAAAATAAAGAATGGCGACAAAAGAAAAGGAAGAGGTCGAGACCGAACGTGAAGGCGCCACCGACGGCCCTCTGCTCGACCTTTCCGACGATGCTGTCAAGAAGATGATCAAAGCCGCCAAGAAGCGCGGCTATGTCACCATGGACGAACTGAATTCGGTGCTACCCTCGGAGGAAGTGACCTCCGAGCAGATCGAGGAC
>NZ_RZSX01001394.1:0-955 GCF_004023105.1 Mesorhizobium sp. M5C.F.Ca.IN.020.32.2.1
GCGCCAGCGCCTGCAGATGGCCGCAGCGGTCGAGGCCGAGCTTCATCGAGCCGCCGCCATGCGCCTTGAGAAGTTCGGCGATCTCGTCGGCGAATGGACCTGCGGTTTCGTCGTCGCGGCCCGACACCGAAGACCACACCAGCTTGGATGGCCGCGCCTCGTCGATCGTGTCGAGCACCATCGAGACATGGTAGCTCTGCGGGTACTCGAACAGCACAATCGGCCCCGATGCCGGGATGAAGAAGTAGCGCGTCGAGTTACGCAGGAAATAGCCGAACATGTTGCGCGAGCCGGTGGCGTAGCGCTGGTTGTAGGGATCGAACAGCACGACGGCGCCATAGCCGGCCTCGCGCATCCAGGCGCGCAGCCTGGCCAACCGCCCCTTGCGCAGCGCGTCCGCATCGATGAAGGACGGCTCGGTATCGGACAGCCACATGCCGCCGGCCGGGTCGGCCGCGGGCGGGTGGCGCATGCGGTCCTTGAAGTCGACGTCCTCGGTGCTGTCGGGGTCGAAAACGACGATGCTCATCGGGTGCCTCCTGGAGGTGGAGAAGATGAGCCATGCGTCGCGCAGAGGCTGTGCGGGATGCCGCAGATGTTGTGCCGGATGCCGCTTGAAGTCGTTCCGTAGCGCTCTACGAAGGCCCCTGTCGCGCCAACGTCTCGCAAGACCTAATGCCTCCGCGCCACCTTCGGCGCGTGCCCATGCTCCTCCCGAAATGCCCGCGCAAAACTCGACATCGAGGCGAAGCCGCAGGCCAGCGCCACGTCGCGCACCATCAGCGTCGAATGCGCCAGGAGATCGGCGGCGCGCTTCAGCCGCAGGCGGCGGTAATAGCCGTTGGGCGAGATGTTGAGCTCTGAGCGGAAGTTTCGTTCGAGCTTGTCGGAGGAGACGCCCAGCTTCACAGCCAGCTCCGCCATCCCGAGCCGCTCCTCCACCGCATCCTCCATG
>NZ_RZSX01001395.1:0-952 GCF_004023105.1 Mesorhizobium sp. M5C.F.Ca.IN.020.32.2.1
AAGTAGATGATCGCCGCCGCTGCCAGAAGCTCGATCGGGCCGATCAGCAATTGCCGCGCGACGATCGGCAGCGCCGGATAATGGATCTGAAAGCTGCCGATCTTCAGCGGCCTGAGATGCAGCCAGCTGCCGAAGACATAGGCCGCCACCAGCAGCAGCATGGCGACGCCCGCGGCCATGGTCAGGCGATGATGCGGTGCGCCGGAGAACCGGTCGATGATTTCAGGCTCGAAGACCAGCACGAGACCGGAAACGAGGATCGTCGACAGCACGAAGGTGATCCAGCAGATCGCCACCAGCACGCCGACATCCTTTCCGGTGAGGCCCCTGGTTCCGTAGGCGCGGTAGCGGATCACCGCGCCTGAAAATACCGAGCCGCCGATATTGTGCGACAACGCATAGGTGGTGAATGAGCAGAAGGTGACGAAGAGCCAGGAGACCTTCTTGCCGATATGCAGGAGCGCGATGTGGTCGTAGCCGGCCAGCGATGCATAAGCGATGACCGAGCTCAGCGCGGCGAGCATCCAGCCGCGGGCAGGGATGGCGACGATGCCGTCCCAGACATCGTCGAGCGAGATGCCGCGCAGTTCGTGCAGCAGCAGCCACAGCGAGAATACGACCGCCGCAATGCCGACGACCGGCCAGAAATAGCGCCTCCAGTTCATGGCGTGACGATCATGCGTTGCAGCCCCGTTGCCCTCTTTCGGTTCGCGTCAGGGAAACTTGCCGCGATTCCGGATGTTCCATTCCGCCATTTCAGAAATGCCTTATCGAAGCCGGCTATTCAACCGGCAACGCGCGGCTCTTCCTGCTGCCGCTTCATGCCGCCGGCAAAATTCGGCCCCTGCGCTCTTGGTGATCCGGCCCGGCGCTGCTAGTCTGGCCGCAACTTAGAACACATGAAAGCGCCTGCTGCGTCCGATCTCCGGTTCGCGCGGCGCCGGAAGGAACT
>NZ_RZSX01001396.1:0-950 GCF_004023105.1 Mesorhizobium sp. M5C.F.Ca.IN.020.32.2.1
CAATATACACCGCCGAAAGTATGGACCTGGAACAAGGAAAATGGCGGCGCCTTCGCCAGCATCAACCGGCCGATCGCGGGCCCGACGCATGACAAGGAGCTGCCGGTCGGCAAGCATCCGCTGCAGCTTTATTCGCAGGCGACACCGAACGGCGTCAAGGTGACGATCATGCTGGAGGAGCTCTTGGCGCTCGGCCACAAAGGTGCCGAATATGACGCCTGGCTGATCAGGATCAACGACGGCGACCAGTTCGGCAGCGGCTTCGTCAAGGTCAATCCCAACTCCAAGATTCCTGCGCTGATGGACCGCAGCGGGCCAAAGCCGATCCGCGTCTTCGAATCCGGCTCGATCCTGGTGCATCTGGCCGAAAAATTCGGCGAATTCCTGCCGACCGAGCAGCCGGCGCGCGCAGAAACCCTGTCGTGGCTGTTCTGGCAGATGGGCTCGGCGCCCTATCTCGGCGGCGGCTTCGGCCATTTCTATGCTTATGCGCCGGAAAAGATCGAATATGCCATCGACCGCTTCGCCATGGAGGTGAAGCGCCAGATGGACGTGCTCGACCGGCGGCTGGCCGAAACCGAATATCTCGGCGGCAGCGACTACACGATCGCCGACATGGCGGTCTGGCCGTGGTATGGCGGTCTGGCCAAGGGCCGGCAGTACAATGATTCCGCCACCTTCCTTTCGGTGCAGGAATACAAGCACGTGCAGCGCTGGGCCGAAGCAATCGACGCACGGCCGGCGGTGCAGCGCGGCCGCATGGTCAACCGCGCCTTCGGCGAGCCGGCGATGCAGCTGCACGAGCGCCACGACGCCAGCGATTTCGACACCAAGACGCAGGACAAGCTGGCGGCCGAATGAGCGGCTTTGGCCAGACGCGTGGGGCCGGAGACGGCCGGCGCCGCGCTTCTCGACCACATGGATCCGAGGGTCTCCGCGACGTCGCTTCG
>NZ_RZSX01001397.1:0-944 GCF_004023105.1 Mesorhizobium sp. M5C.F.Ca.IN.020.32.2.1
CAATCCCACCTGACAAGGGCGGTCCGTCGAAAAAGGACAGCCAACCGAAAAAGGCCGACCGCAAGAGCCGGCTCGCCGAGCAACTGCGCGCCAATCTGCAGAAGCGCAAGGCGCAGTCGCGCTCGCGGCGCACCGGCCACGCCGACAAGCGGCGCACCGGCGAGGCGGACCAGCGGCGCACCGGCGAGGCGGACCAGCGGCCGGAAGGGCTCGGCACCTTAAGGAAAACGAAAACGGATTGACCTATATCAACAGGCCGGGTCCAGGGTGCGGGAATCCTGTTTCTTGAACCAAGCCGGCCAATGGTCTAGACCGGCCACAACAGACTCAACCGATTGAAAACCGGCCTTTCGGCCGAGGGGACGCTCTTCCATGGATCGCATCAGAATTGTCGGCGGCAACAAGCTTGCCGGAAGCATCCCGATCTCGGGCGCGAAGAACGCCGCGCTGCCGCTGATGATCGCCTCGCTTTTGACCGACGACACGCTGACCCTGGAAAACGTGCCGCATCTGGCCGATGTCGAGCAGCTTATCCGCATCCTCGGCAATCATGGCGTCGACTATTCGGTCAATGGCCGCCGCGAAAAACAGCAGGAGGGCTATTCGCGCACCATCAATCTCTCTGCCCGCAACATCGTCGACACCACCGCACCTTACGAGCTGGTGTCGAAGATGCGCGCCTCCTTCTGGGTGATCGGCCCGCTGCTTGCCCGCATGGGCGAGGCCAAGGTGTCGCTGCCTGGCGGCTGCGCCATCGGCACGCGCCCGGTCGATCTTTTCCTGGAAGGCCTTCAGGTGCTCGGCGCCGATATCGACGTCGACACCGGTTATGTCATCGCCAAGACCAGGAACGGCCGTCTTGTCGGCAACCGCTACGTCTTCCCGAAAGTATCGGTCGGCGCCACCCATGTGCTTGTCATGGCGGCGTCGCTGGCCAATGGCGG
>NZ_RZSX01001398.1:0-943 GCF_004023105.1 Mesorhizobium sp. M5C.F.Ca.IN.020.32.2.1
GTAGGAATCTTACGCACGCCGACTGCGTCGCGTCTACCAACCGGCGGTTGGAGGGATCGAGCGCTAGTAGAGGAGCGTAGCAACCCCTCCTCCTCGGCAGCAGCCTCGAAGGCCTTCCTAACCGTCGTCGGGCGTGCGCTCGCCTTCAATGATAGCCATGCAGACCTCGACGGCCTCCCTTCCACTTAGGTCCCCGCTTGGTCCACTTCATGAGTTCCGCCGTCGCACCCTCGGTGCAGACTGTGGGTGAGCCCAGGTTTGTCGGTTTGGACCGGAGGGTGAAACCAATGGAGAGCACCTCCTACTCGGGCGAGAGATACATCTCCGCCTCCTTAGCGGCAGCCACGAAAGCCTTTCGTATCACATGAGGGTCAATCGGATCGCCCTCCAGCGCTGACAGGCAGAGGGTCCACGCCTTGTACCAGCGAGGTCCTCTCCGGGTCCACCTCTTGAGCTGCTCAAGGGCTGCCCTCGTATTGTTGCAGCCATGCCTGACACCGTCCGTTTCAGTCTTCACGAACACCGGAGGGACGAACCAAAGAGTTGCCATGATACCTCCTACTCAGGCGAGAGATACACGCTCGCCTCCTTGGCCGCCGCCTCAAAGGCTTCACGGATCTCTTGGGGGACACTCTGCCCTCGAACGCGTCAACGCATGATTGGACCGCTTTCGTCCACTTCGGCCCCTTTATGTCCCACAGCATGAGTTCCTCGGCGGCTCCATCGACGTGGCTGCCCCATGGCGAATGCCCGAACGGTTGGCTTTCACGTAGACCGGGGGAGAACCAGAGGAGGACTCATGAGGGGTAAATTGGGGGATGCTCACATGTTTGGTAGAGGCGGGATCACAGCGGCGGTTCGGTCGAGCTCTCTGACCGGCCTCATTTCCGGTCATGGCCAAGTCGGCCTACGCCCAGCCTGGAACATTAGCAGCCACTAACTG
>NZ_RZSX01001399.1:0-940 GCF_004023105.1 Mesorhizobium sp. M5C.F.Ca.IN.020.32.2.1
CCTGACTGTCGAGTTGATCACCTTCACCGTATTCCGACGATAATCGCCACATCCCGGTCCGCGCCACCCGAGGCGGACGATTTGGAGGATAGGTATGAAGTTCGCCCTTCTTGATGGCGTAGGTCGGTTCTCCGCCCAGCAGTTGGGTCAGCTCAATGGGGTCGAGATCGTCGCCAAAGAACCTGAGACTGGCCGAGCTTTGGGCGATCTCAGCCATTGCTGGTTTTGCCGTTTGACAGCAGGTCCGGCCGCCGCTCCTTCGTCAGCCTTTCCGCTTCGGCGTGCCGCCATGCGGCGATGTTCTTGTGATTGCCCGAGGTGAGGACTTCGGGGATTTGCCGGCCCTCGAATTCCTGCGGCCGCGTGTAGTGCGGATGTTCGAGCAGGCCGTTTTCAAAGCTCTCTTCATCGCCCGACACCGCATTCCCCATCACGCCGGGCAACAGCCGCACGACAGCGTCGAGCAGCACAAGGGCCGCCGGCTCGCCGCCGGAGAGGATGAAGTCGCCGACCGAGACCTCTTCCAGCCCACGCGCGTCAATCACCCGCTGGTCAACGCCTTCGAAGCGTCCGCAGACGATGACGACACCCGGCCCGGCGGCCAGTTCACGCACGCGGGCCTGCGTCAGCGGCTTGCCACGCGGGCTCATCAGCAGGCGCGGGCGCGGATCGCCCTCCGGCGAGACGTGGTCGATGGCGCTAGCCAGCACATCGGCGCGCATCACCATGCCGGCGCCGCCGCCGGCCGGCGTATCGTCGACGGTGCGATGGCGGTCGCTGGCGAAATCGCGGATCTGGATTGCTTCCAGCGACCATGTGCCTGATACCAGCGCCCGGCCGGCCAGCGACAGGCCGAGCGCGCCGGGAAACATCTCGGGATAAAGCGTCAGCACCGAGGCGGAAAAACTCACCGGTTTCCCCCGGCGTCCTTGGGCCCGCG
>NZ_RZSX01000139.1:0-9758 GCF_004023105.1 Mesorhizobium sp. M5C.F.Ca.IN.020.32.2.1
TTCCGAGACTGGCCATGGTCAGATTCCCGCCGTCTTGAGGACGGCCGCTCGTTTGATCGCCGCGCGGATCTTCGGGTAGGTGCCGCAGCGGCAGAGATTGCCGCCCATGGCATTGTCGATGTCGGCATCGGTCGGCTCGGCAAACTCGTCGAGCAGCGCCACCGCGCTCATGATCTGGCCGGCCTGGCAGTAGCCGCATTGGGCGACCTGCACTTCCAGCCATGCCTGCTGTACCGGATGCAGTCTGCCTTCGGTGCCGATGCCTTCGATCGTGGTGACCGTGCCGGTGACCTCACCGACCGGCAATGAACAGGAGCGCACCGGCTGGCCATCGACATGCACCGTGCAGGCGCCGCAGGCGGCAATGCCGCAGCCGAACTTCGGCCCGGTCTTGCCCATGAGATCGCGCAGCGCCCACAGTAGCGGCATTTCGGGATCGGCCTGGATGTCGAATGCCTGCCCGTCGACTGTGAGGCGCATGGGGATACCCTTTGTTGTCGTCCGCAGCCCAAGGCGAAAGGCCGGTCGGCCATTTCGTCCTCATACATATTGACAAATTACGTCATTTTGTCAACAGAGCTTTTGCAGGATAAGGTTGCAGCATGATTGAGTCCGAGGACATCGCCACCGACCCCAAGCGCGCCCGCATTCTGGAGGGCGCGCTGAAGGTGTTTCTGGCCTATGGTTTCGCTCGCACCACCATGGACGACATTGCGCGTGCCGCCGACATGTCGCGGCCGGCGCTTTATCTCCAGTTCAAGAATAAGACCGACATTTATCGCGCCATCGCGCTGATGCTGCTTTCCCGCTCGCTCGAGCAGGCGAAAACGGCGCTCGCCGGCGAAGAACCATTTGCCGAGCGCACGATGCGGGCCATCGACGAGGCACTGATCTCGATGACGCGGGCCGTCAATGCCTCGCCGCATGGCGCCGAACTCCTTGACATGAAGTCGAGCCTCGCCGATCTGATCGGCTGCTGGCGCGGCCGGTTTGCCGAGCATATCGCCGCAGCGATCCAGAGCGAAGCCGGACGCAATGGCGTCGACCTCACCGCCAAGGGCTTGTCGGTAAAACTGCTCGCCGACATGCTGCTCGACGGGCTGGATGGGATGAAGATGCGTATCAGCGATCCGGACGAGCAGCGGCGGGCGGCGGCCGCGCTGATCAAGGTGATCGATCTGGCCTTGCAAAAAAGCTGACAATCCAAAACGCCTCAGGCTTGGCGACGCGCTGCCTCGGGCTTCTTGCGGGCCGCGAGGAACTCCTTGACCCGCCGGCCAGGTGCCGGACCACGCATCGGCTTGAAGCCGTCGTCGAGCTCGCCTGAGAGATCAAGCGTCGGCCGTTTGCCGACGGCGTCGTAATTCTCCTCCAGCCAATCGCTGGCGGCAGTGCGGCCAAGGTCGCGCAGATAGGTCAGGAACGCCCATTCGGCATTAACCTTGGACGATGCCGACAGATCCTTGAACGCCTCGTCGGCATCGATGCGGTGCAAGCGGATGTCGCGGTATTCGCCGTGCGGCAACCGGCCGGCGGCGATCAGCTCCTTGACGAAGGCGATCGAACGGAATTCGCGCAGCAGCCCGGCATTGAAAGTGATCTCGTCGATGCGATTCTGGATTTCGTTGGCGCTCTTCGGCGTTCCCTCGCGGACCACCGGATTGATCTGCACCAACAGCACGTCCTCAGTGGCAGCCGTCTTGAAGAACGGGAATAGCGCCGGATTGCCGCCATAGCCGCCATCCCAGTAGGGCACTCCCTTGATCTCGACAGCGCGGAACAGCTGCGGCAGGCAAGCCGACGCCATCACCGTGTCGAGATCGATCTCGCCATCGGAAAAGACGCGCAACTGCCCGGTCTCGACATTGGTCGCGGAGATGAACAGCTCCATCGACTTGCAGGCGCGCACATTGCCGAAATCGATCTCCTGTTCGATCACGTCGCGCAGCGGGTTGAGACCGAGCGGGTTGGCGACATAGGGCGAAAACACCCGCGACATGGTGTCGAAAAAGAGATAGCCCGGCGTATTCTCGATCGACCAGTTGCCCCAGGCCACGTCCCACGGCATGCGCTGTACCGGGCTGAACCGGCCCTTCAGCGCCACCGCGCGCCAGAAATCGTCGAGCTTCTGTCGCGCCCCCTCGACGCCGCCTCGGACGAAGCCGTCGGCCAGCGCCACCGCGTTCATCGCGCCGGCGCTGGTGCCCGAAACCGCCGCGACGTCGAGCCGTCCGTCCTCCAGCAGCTGGTCGAGCACCCCCCAGGAGAAGGCGCCGTGCGAGCCGCCGCCCTGCAGCGCGACGTTGATCTTCTTGGGCTCCTCCACCTTGCCGTTTGTCGTCATGGCGTTGCCCTTGATTTGTCGGCCAGATTTGTTTCGCGCAGCAAATTCACTAGGCGGTCCAGCCGCCGTCGACCGAAATATGCGTGCCGTTGATCTGCGCCGCTGCATCCGAACACAGGAACACCGCGGCAGCGGCAACTTGCTCGACCGTGACGAATTCCTTGGTCGGCTGCTTTTCGAGCATGACCTCGCGGACCACAGTGTCGCGGTCCATCTTGTTCGCCTTCATCTGGTCGGGGATCTGCGCCTCGACCAGCGGCGTCAGCACATAGCCGGGGCAGATGGCGTTGCATGTGATCTTGTCGCGCGCCAGTTCCAAGGCGACGGTCTTGGTCAGCCCCATGATGCCGTGCTTGGCCGAGACATAGGCCGACTTGAACGGCGAGGCGACCAGCCCGTGGGCCGAGGCGATGTTGACGATCCTGCCGCCGCCGGCTTGCTTCATCAGCGGGATCGCGGCGGCGATGGTGTGGAAGGCCGACGACAAATTGATGGCAATGATCGCGTCCCACTTCTCGATCGGAAATTCTTCCACCGACGCGACATGCTGGATGCCGGCATTGTTGACCAGGATGTCGACCGAGCCGAAGGTCTCGGCTGCCTTTGCGACCAGCGCCCGGCATTCGGCCGGCTTCGACATGTCTGCTTTGATGTAGGCGGTCTTCACGCCGTGATGTTTGGCGATCGCATCGGTGATGGCCTGGTCGTCGGCCGTGTCGGAAAAGGAATTGACGACGATGTTGCACCCTTCCGCTGCGAGCGCATGGGCGATGGCCAGCCCGATGCCCGAGGTGGAACCGGTGACGATGGCGGTTTTTCTGCTGGGCAAGGCGAGATCCTTCAGTGCGGTGCTAACGGAGACATATTGCAGTGCAGCATATATGTCTCGTGTGGCGCAAGAACAGCGGCACGGATTGGCGCTGACATGAAATTTTTGTCATGAATGAGGACACCCTCCCTCGAAGTTGTAGTTTGTCAGCGACCCCCGCAAGCCACTTCGGGGTGCTCCGGAGATTGCGCTTTGGATGAAATCGTCATCCGGCTCATGAAAAGGTGGAGAGCTCTCCGCGCGGCGAGGGATGGCGGCTCGGACGGATGCCACTCCGGGAAATGACCATCGATTGCCATGCGTGCTAATCCGTAGACAAATGCGCGCGCGGCAAGCACCAGATGATCGAAGTCGGTGTCCGGAGCGAGCCGACCTTGTTGCTGCGCTTGGATCAGCAGGTCGATCATCTTCCGGCGAATGGCTTCATTCTGATCACGAAGACTATCCGACGCGTCGAAATCAATCAGCGTTCGGGAACTGATGATCTGGAAATGCGTGGGATTGCTGATCGCCCATTCCAGATAGCCCTGTCCGATTGCTTCGAAGGCCACAATGGGATCTGCGCTGTCGACCTTGGACTGTGCATTGGCAACGGCCTCAGTCAGCCGGTTCATCGCCTGTTCGGCGACTGCGGTCAGCAATGCTGATTTCGACCGAAAATGGCGGAATGGCGCGCCGGGCGAAACGCCGGCACGCTTTGCGGCCTCGCGCACAGACACATGCTCTGCTCCGCGTTCCTCGATGATCTCCACGGTTGCCGCGATCAAGGCCTCGACCAGATTGCCGTGATGATAGCGCTTGGGGTTGGCGGCTTCGCTGGAATCCGTGGTGTTGGTCATGCCCTCCCTGTAGCACGAGGCCGAAATGTAATCACCGATTATTTTCTTGCGCCCCAGCGATTCATATGTAATCAGTGATTACAATATCAACGGAGGTTACCATGCTTCGCATCATCGCAACGACTGCCCTCGCTTTCTCCCTATTGTCGCTCGGGTCTGCCCAGGCCGAAGACCGGCCAACTCTGGAAATCGTCTGGCCGGTGGCCGGTTCGGTCATCGAACTCGGCAACGATCCCGAAAGGGCGATAGGCGTCGTGATCAGGAGCAACTTCACGCTGCTGCCAGCGGGTGAATGCGACGGCGTCAGCCAATGCGGGCACGTGCATATGAAGATCGATCCCGCCGCAGATACCTGCAATATCGCCGGCAAGCCGTACAACAGCATGAACAGCGACTTTGGCGGCGATCTTATCAAGGCTCGTTTCGGCCATTGTCCGGATGCCGCCGGCAAGCACGTGATCGGCGTCCTACTTGCCGATGATCATCACAAGCCCATTCTAGTGGACGGCAAACCCGTTACTGCGCTGGTGACGGTGACGACGAAATAGCGTGGCAGAGATGTTCTGACACGGTCTGCTGATGGGAGATTTCGGCCGGGTTTAGTCCAGCCGGCGATCACGACATCGTGTCAAGCTTGCGCTGCATGGCGGCGATCTGTTCCTTCAACTCTTGAAGGTCGTCGGGTTTATCCGACGTTTCTTTCCTGGCCGGCTCCGCTGGCGCTGCGGAAGAGCCATTCGAGGCTGCAGGTGGGAAGGGCGTGAACAGCCGCATGGCATTCTGGAACATCTCCATGTTGCGGCGCGTCTGCTCTTCCAGTGCCTTGATCGGCGTGGCGATCTTCATCATGTCCAGCGGCGACTTGCCCAACGCCCCCTTCATCTGCTCGCGGAAGCGTTCCTGTTCTTTTGAGAAGGCGATCATCGACTGCTCGAGGAAGCTCGGCACGATCATCTGCATCTGGTCGCCGTAAAAGGCGATCAACTGGCGCAGGAACGGAATCGGCAGCATGTTCTGCCCCTCCTTGTTCTCCAGTTCAAAGATGATCTGGGTCAGCACCGGATGCGTGATGTCGTCGCCGGTCTTGGCGTCCTGGACAGTGAACTCCTCGCCCTTCTTGACCATTTCGGCAAGGTCCTCGAGCGTCACATAAGTGCTTGTGCCGGTGTTGTAGAGGCGGCGATTGGCATATTTCTTGATGATAATCGGTTCGTCTTTCGCGGCCATCAGCATCCTCCCAGGACACCGGCGCACTTGAGTAAGCTGCCGGTAACGATTGCGCCTTTTCAAGGATATGCGCAAAAGCGTCGCAATTCCAAGTGGTTTGTGCACTGCGGGATCAATTAATGCTGCATAGCGGGCTAAAAATGCTGCGCAGCAATGGGCGGGCTGTTTCCACCACAAAGCGCAACCTGCTTGCGGCCCATGGCGGGCATGCCCATTTCCGGTTTGACTTGGATCGTTGAAAGGGCAAGAAAGCCCTGACGATACCAAAAACCTCGATACCTCGAAGTCTGGAGAAGAACATGTCCGCTGCCATCGTTGTCGCCAGTGCGGCGCGCACGCCCGTCGGTTCCTTCAACGGCGCCTTTGCCGCCACCCCGGCGCATGAGCTTGGTGCCGTGGTCATCAAGGAACTGCTGTCTCGCGCCGGTGTCGAGCCGGCAGAGGTCGACGAGGTCATCCTCGGCCAGGTGCTGACCGCGGCTCAGGGCCAGAACCCCGCCCGCCAGGCATCTATCAATGCCGGCCTGCCAAAGGAAACCACCGCCTGGGGCCTCAATCAGGTTTGCGGCTCAGGTCTGCGCGCTATTGCTCTCGGTATGCAGCAGATCGCCGCCGGCGATGCCAAGGTGATCGTCGCCGGCGGGCAGGAATCGATGTCGCTGGCCCCGCACGCTCAACACCTGCGTGCCGGCGTCAAGATGGGCGACTACAAGATGATCGACACCATGATCAAGGACGGGCTGTGGGATGCCTTCAATGGCTACCACATGGGCAACACGGCCGAAAACGTCGCACGCCAGTTCCAGATTACCCGCGAGGACCAGGACCGGCTCGCATTGGCCTCCCAGAACAAGGCAGAGGCCGCGCAGAAGGCCGGCAAATTCAAGGACGAGATCGTGGCTTTCACCGTCAAGGGCAAGAAGGGCGACACCATTGTCGACCAAGACGAATACATCCGCCACGGCGCCACGATCGACGCCATGACCAAGCTAAGACCGGCCTTCGATAAGGACGGCACCGTGACCGCCGCCAATGCTTCCGGCATCAATGACGGCGCCGCCGCCGTGCTGCTGATGACCGAAGCGGAAGCCGCAAAGCGCGGCATCACGCCGCTGGCGCGCATCGTGTCCTGGGCGACCGCTGGTGTCGATCCGCAGATCATGGGCACCGGGCCTATTCCCGCCTCGCGCAAGGCGCTGGCCAAGGCCGGCTGGTCGGTCGGCGATCTCGACCTGGTCGAGGCCAACGAAGCCTTCGCCGCGCAGGCCTGCGCCGTCAACAAGGACATGGGCTGGGATCCGTCCATCGTCAATGTCAATGGCGGCGCCATCGCCATCGGCCACCCGATCGGCGCCTCCGGTGCCCGAATCTTCAACACGCTGGTCTACGAGATGCGCCGCAGAAGTGCCAGGAAAGGCCTTGCCACGCTGTGCATCGGCGGCGGCATGGGCGTTGCCATGTGCGTGGAAGCGCTGTGAAGTCATATGCGAAGCGTCGTGAAGACAAGGTGAGCGAGCCGTGAAATAGTCGGTGGCGAACGGGGCTCAATCGCCGTTAGAGCGTTCCCGGTTTCGTCGCCCGCCGTTCATGAAGGAAAAAAGGGAGGACATCATGACAAAGATAGCACTCGTCACCGGTGGGTCGCGCGGTATTGGCGCCGCGATTTCGATCGGCCTGAAAACCGCCGGCTACAAGGTTGCCGCGAACTACGCCGGCAATGACGAAGCGGCGCAGAAATTCAAGGCAGAGACCGGCATCCCGGTCTACAAATGGTCCGTCGCCGACTACGATGCTTGCGCTGCCGGCATCAAGCAGGTCGAGGCCGATCTCGGTCCGGTTTCCGTGCTGGTCAACAATGCCGGCATCACCCGCGATGCCATGTTCCACAAGATGACGCGCGAGCAGTGGAAAGAGGTCGTCGACACCAATCTTTCCGGCGTCTTCAACATGACGCACCCGCTGTGGGGCGGCATGCGCGACCGCAAGTTCGGCCGCGTCATCACCATCTCCTCGATCAATGGCCAGAAGGGCCAGACCGGCCAGGTCAATTATTCGGCCTCGAAGGCCGGCGATATCGGCTTCACCAAAGCGCTCGCCCAGGAAGGGGCGCGGGCCGGCATCACCGTCAATGTCATCTGTCCCGGCTATATCGCCACCGAGATGGTCAGGGCGATGGACGAGAAGGTGCTCAACGAGCGCGTCATCCCGCAGATCCCGGTTGGCCGCCTCGGCGAGCCGGAAGAGATCGCACGCTGCGTCGTCTTCCTCGCTTCCGACGATGCCGGTTTCATCACCGGCTCGACGATCTCCGCCAATGGCGGCCAGTACATCACCTGAGACGTCGGCTCTCGCCGGTGCCTGACGTACCGGCCCAACGCCAACACGGCCAAGACCGAGGGCTGGGAGCCACACAATCGCGGCTGTCAGGCAAGAAGCTTCAGCCCTGGTTCGGCTGCAGGCTTGGTCTGGGCGATCGTTCGCGCGAAGGTGTCGGCAGGCGGGCAAGCGGCGCCCGGCTGAGGCCTGATAGTTTCAAGGCGATACGACGCTTCAGGAACGGATTGAGGTTCAGCATCGAAAGCACGAGATTGCGGACGAACCGCTTCACCGAACTGCGGGTAAGCGCCAGGTCGGTCATCGTGCCCGCCAGTTCAAGCACCTCTTGGGCCGCCGGGCGTCGCAGCGTTTCGTAAAGGTCGAGCTCCGCTTCCGGGCGCACGCCGTTCACCACGTCGCCAAGCAACTGGCCAAGCACGACCGCGTCGATGATGCCGGTGTTCATGCCTTGCCCTCCCGCCGGGCTGTGCACGTGCGCGGCATCACCCATGAGGAACAAGCGGTCCTTGCGGTACGAGCGGACCAGGCGGTGATGCACACGAAAACGCGAGCTCCACGACAGGTCGAGCACCCGCGTTCTTTTCTCGGTCGGTCCGCGGCTGTCGAGCAGCGCCTGGATGTCGGCGATCTCGGGCTTTTCCGGTGCGTCATCCATTGTCGCGACGACCCGGTACGATCCGTCCGGGAGCGGCGCCACCACCACCAGCCCGGCCGGTGCAAAGAACAGCGACACTTCGGTCGGCCCAACCGGCCAGTCGAGACGAACATCGGCGAGTACAAACGAAGCGTCATAGGCCGCGCCGTCGAACTCGATGCCGGTCGACCTGCGCACCAGGCTGTGCATGCCGTCGGCACCAACGACGTAGCGTGCCGATATCAGTTTCTCGCGGCCGTTCTCGACCACCGTCACGCGTGCGCCGTCAGCGTCCTGAACGACCGCCTTGGCCTCGACCGTGCGATGAATCACGCCGCCCAGGGCTGCGATCCGTTCGGCGAACACCTGCTCGGTCAGGTTCTGAGGCAGCATCATCAGATAGGGATGCCTTGACGGAAGCTTGCTGAAATCGAGCTTGAGCAGCGCCCGATTGCGGTCGCGGATGGCGAAATTCTGCAGCTTCAGGGCAAGTTCGCTCAGCCGCTGCGGGACGCCGAGCGGCTGCAGCGTTTCCAGCGTCTGCGCGTGGATGACGCCAGCCCGCGACGTCTGAAGCCCCTGCGCCAGCCTGTCGATCAAAACATGATCGACACCGGCCTGGTGCAGCACGATGGACAGCGCCATGCCGATCGGCCCGGCGCCGATTATCAGGACTTCCGTAGTTTCGGGCAACATTTCTGTCTCCATTTGTCAACGATCGTTGACTTTCTAGTCGAACCCATTGCATTTGTCAACGGCCGTTGGCATATGAATTTCATGACCGAGAATCAGCCGAAGAAACCCAGCAAGTCGGACCGCACGCGCGCCCAAATTCTCGAGGCCGCGAGGCTCCTGTTCGCCGAGCACGGCTATGACGGCGCCTCCATCCGCGACGTCGCGGCGCATGCCTCGATCGATCCGGCCATGGTGATCCGCTATTTCCGCAGCAAGGACGAACTGTTTGCCAGGGCGGCGGTCGTCGACCTGCAATTGCCGGCGCTGCGGGTGATCGATCGAAACGCCATCGGTGAAACGCTGGTCAGGCGTTTTCTCGAAATCTGGGAAGGCCCGGCCAGCGGTCCTAGCATGGCAATTCTGCTGCGTTCGGCGACGTCGAACGAATTCGCCGCGGAAAAATTGCGCGACGTATTTGGCAACCAGGTGAGGCCGGTGGTTGCGGCGGTCTCTGACCCCGCCGATGCGGGTCGACGGGCCGGGCTCGTTTCGAGCCAGCTGCTGGGTCTGGCGATGTGCCGGTACCTGCTGCGGCTTCCGCCAGTCGTCGCCCTGTCCCACGACGAAATTATCCAGAAAGTCGGCCCTACTTTGCAGCGCTATGCCGTGGGAGAGGACGGGTCTTGAACCAATCCGTTCTGCATTGCTGGCACACTGGTCCTCGTGCAGCGACTGCGCCGACGATGGACGCGACGCCGACCTTGTGCCGAAGCGGCACGCAAAAGTTAACGGCGGCCGCACAGCCTGTGCAAAACCTGTTCCCCGCCTGTGGATACCCGGTGGAAAACCTGTTCACGACACTACATATTGGGG
>NZ_RZSX01000013.1:0-19704 GCF_004023105.1 Mesorhizobium sp. M5C.F.Ca.IN.020.32.2.1
AGGCTGGAGCTATCAGGTGGCGGCGTGCTGCCTTTCGACCGACTGATCCTGGCGACCGGTTCGCGGCCGCGCATCCTGCCGCTGCCGGGTTCGGAGCTTTCCGGCGTTGTGTCGCTGCGCTCGCTCGCTGACGCGCGGCTGATCCGCGCGTTGAGCGCGCAGAGCGAAGATGTGGTCATCGTTGGTGGCGGCTTCATCGGACTGGAGATCGCCGCGACGCTCAAAGCGGCCGGCCGCGAGGTCACCGTGGTCGAGGCGGTCGACCGGCTGCTCGGCCGGGCAGTGGCGCCGGTCATCGCGAGGCACGTGCGGCAACGGCTGGAAGCGACTGGC
Organism: Mesorhizobium sp. M5C.F.Ca.IN.020.32.2.1; assembly: GCF_004023105.1. Lineage (NCBI taxonomy): Bacteria > Pseudomonadati > Pseudomonadota > Alphaproteobacteria > Hyphomicrobiales > Phyllobacteriaceae > Mesorhizobium > Mesorhizobium sp. M5C.F.Ca.IN.020.32.2.1. The sequence continues at coordinate 334 of NZ_RZSX01000013.1, forward strand.
GTGCGCATCCTCACCGGCACCACGATTGCGCGGCTCGAAGGCGAGAACGGCCATGTCTCGGCCGCGATCACCACATCCGGCGAGCGCCTGCCGGCGCAGATAGTCATCGTCGGTATCGGCGTCGTGCCGAATGTCGAACTGGCCCAGGCCGCCGGCATTACAATCGCCAACGGCATCCGCGTCGACCAGCAGATGCGCACGTCAGTGCCTGAAATCCTCGCCATCGGCGATGCCGCCTCCTACCGGCACTGGCTCACCGGCAGCGATGTGCGGCTGGAATCGGTGCAGAATGCGACCGACCAGGCGCGTCTTGCCGCGCGCACCATCGTCGGCCATGCGGACGCCTTTGCGGCGGTGCCATGGTTCTGGTCCGATATCGGCGACATGAAGCTGCAGATGGTCGGCCTGATTTCGGGCGCCGACAGCCATGTCGTGCTGGGCGACGTCAACGAGAACAAATTCTCGATCTACCATTATGCTGGAAATCGTCTCCTCGGCATTGAATCGGTCAACCGGCCGGGCGACCATATGCTTGGCCGCAAGATGCTCGGCGCCGGCTTCTCGCCAACGCCGCAGACGGTTGCGACGGGGCCGGATGGACTGAAGGCGGCGCTCGCCGCCTTCCAGCAGCAAGAGCCTGTCCGCGCCGCTGAATAGGATATGTTGTTATTTAGGTGATGCCGGCCTGTGAACGGCAGTTTTCTGCGCCTCCAGCGTCGACCGCCAATTTGCCGATCTCGGCGCTGCCCCCTTCATCGCCCTGCCGGGCACTTCTTCCCGCAAAGCACGGGGAGAAGGGCTGATCGCAACGCTGGCGACCCCTCCCTGTTTTTCCCGGGGAGAGGGTAAGGGTGAGGGGCGGCGCAAACACCGGCGAGATCCGCTCTAGCTGGCCCGGACCTCACGGATCGAGCTTTCCAGGATGTCGAGCGCTTCGTTCAAGACGCCGTCCTGGATGGTGATCGGCGCGAGGAAACGGATGACGTTGCCGTATACGCCGCAGGTGAGCAGGATCAGGCCCTTATCGAGCGCCTTCAGCCGGACGGCATTGGCGATCTCGGCCGACGGCAAGCCCTTTTTGACTTCATTGAACTCAACCGCGTTCATGAAGCCGGGGCCTCTGATATCGACGATCTCCGGCGTGTCGTCGCGGATCGATTGCAGCCGCTGCTTCAGCCTGTTGCCCAGCGTGTTCGCGCGGTCGCAGAGGTTTTCCTCCTCGATCACATCGAGCACCGCATGCGCCGCGGCGACGCCTATCGGGCTGCCGCCATAGGTGCCGCCGAGCCCGCCCGGGTTCGGCGCATCCATGATCTCGGCACGCCCGGTGACCGCCGACAGCGGGAAGCCGCCGGCCAGGCTCTTGGCCATGGTGGTGATGTCGGGCGCCACTTCGTGGTGATCCATGGCGAACATCTTTCCGGTGCGAGCAAAGCCGGTCTGCACCTCGTCGGCGATCAACAGCATGCCGTGCTGGTCGCAGATCTTGCGCAGTGCCGACATGAACTCGCGCGGCGCCTCGTAGAAGCCGCCCTCACCCTGCACCGGCTCGACGATGATCGCGGCGACGCGGGCAGGATCGACATCGGCCTTGAACAGGCGGTCGAGCGCGGCCAGCGAATCGGCGACGGAGATGCCGTGCAGCGCTACCGGGAACGGCGCGTGGAAGACATCGGCCGGCATGGCGCCGAAGCCGACCTTATAGGGCACGACCTTGCCGGTCAGCGCCATGCCCATGAAGGTGCGGCCATGGAAGCCGCCGGCAAAGGCGATGACCGCCGGCCGGCCGGTGGCGTTGCGGGCGATCTTGACGGCATTCTCCACCGCCTCGGCGCCGGTGGTGACGAAGATGGTCTTCTTTTCGAACTTGCCCGGCAGCATGCCGTTCAGCCGTTCGGCCAGCCTGACATAGCTCTCATAGGGCACCACCTGGTGGCAGGTGTGGGTGAAGCGGTCGAGCTGCGTCTTGACCGCCTCGATCACCTTCGGGTGACGATGGCCGGTGTTGACGACGGCGATGCCGGACGAGAAGTCGATGTAGCGGCGGCCTTCGACATCCCAGATTTCCGAGTTCTCGGCGCGGTCGGCATAGATTTGCGTGGTCATGCCGACGCCGCGCGAGATCGACTGGTTCTTGCGTTCGGAAATGGCTGAATTCTTCATGATGTCCCTCGCCGGGCCGGCGCCCGTTCTCGTTTGGATGATTGCCGGGAATTGTTCTGATCTTATTTCATGTTTTCCTCAAGTTGGCACCGCCGCCGGGTCGTTGGGCCTGCTGCCGTTAGCGTCGCTGAAATTTGATTCACGCCGTCCTGACAAACCCGTCGCTGGCCCGCAAGAGGTTGCGCGTGTAATCCTTGGTCACGTGCCGCTTGACAAGGTCGCTCGCCGCCAGATTTTCCACCGCTTCGCCGTTCTGCATCACCATCAGCCGCTCGCACATATGGGTGATGATGGCGAGGTCGTGGCTGACCATCAGGAAGGTCAGCTTGCGCCGCCGCCGGATCTCCTCCAGCAGATTAAGCACTTCGGCCTGCACCGACGCGTCGAGCGCCGAGGTCGGCTCGTCGAGCAGCAGGATCGACGGTTCGAGGATCAGGGCGCGCGCAATCGCCACGCGCTGGCGCTGGCCGCCCGACAATTGATGCGAATAGCGGAAGCGGAAGCCGGTTCCCAAACCGACCTCGTCCAGCGCCCGCTGGATGCGCTTTTCGCCATCGGCAAAGCCGTGGATGGCGAGCGGCTCCTGCAGCAGGCGGTCGACGGTCTGGCGCGGATGCAGCGAGCCGTAAGGGTCCTGAAAGACCATCTGCACCTCGCGATAGAAAGCCTTGTGGCGGCGCGCGCCGAGTTTTTTTCCGTTGACCGTGATGCTGCCCGAAGCGATCGGCGCGAGACCGGCGATTGCCCTCAGCAGCGTCGATTTGCCGGAGCCGGATTCGCCGACCAGGCCGAAGGATTCGCCTGATTGCACTTCGAGGCTGACGCCCTTCAGCGCACGAAACCGGTCGAAGACCACCTCCAGCCTGTCGACGGAAAGCGCTGATGTCATGCCGCCCACTCCGGCTTGCGGTCGAGCACCGGCAGCGGGTGACGGTCGGCGCCGATCTTGGGCATGCAGTTGAGCAGGCCGCGCGTATAGGGATGCTGGGCGCGGCCGAGTTCCGACGCCGCCAGCTGCTCGACGACCTTGCCGGCATACATGACGATCACCCGGTCGCAGAAGGACGAGACCAGGCGCAGGTCGTGCGAGATGAAGATCAGCCCCATGCCGCGCTCGCTGACCAGCCTGTCGAGAATGCCGAGCACGTCGAGCTGCACGGTGACGTCGAGCGCCGAAGTCGGCTCGTCGGCGATCATCATTTCCGGCCCGGCGATCAGCATCATGGCGATCATGGCGCGCTGGCCCATGCCGCCCGACACCTCGTGCGGATGCAGGTCGAAGACACGGGCGGGATCGCGGATCTGCACCGCCTCCAGCATGGCGAGCGCGCGGTCGCGGGCCTCCGCCTGGCCGACCTTCTCATGCGTGCGCAGCGTCTCGACGATCTGACGGCCGATGCTCATCACCGGGTCGAGCGAATATTTCGGATCCTGCAGGATCATGGCGATGCGTTTTCCCCGCAACGCACGGCGGTCGCGAGGCGAGGCCGTGAGCAGCTCGATGCCGTCGAAAGCAAGTTTCCTGGCGGTGACCTCGGCCTGCGGCGGGGTCAAGCCCATGATGGCGCGGCCGGTCTGCGACTTGCCCGAACCGCTCTCGCCGACGATGCCGAGCCGTTCGCGGCCGAGCGAGAAGGAGACGCCGCGCACCGCTTCGATGCGGCCGGTACGCGTCGGAAAGATGACGCGCAGATCGTCGACGTCGAGAAGCGTGCTCATTGATCACGGCTCATGGGGTCGCCGCTCATTGGTCGCCACTGCGGGGGTCGAGCGCGTCGCGGAGGCCGTCGCCGAGCAGGTTGAAGCCGAGGCTGACGATGAGGATGGCAAAGCCCGGTGCACCGGCCACCCACCACTGGTCGAGCACGAAGCGGCGGCCCGACGCGATCATCGCTCCCCATTCCGGCAGCGGCGGCTGCGCGCCGAGGCCGAGGAAGCCGAGACCGGCGGCGGTCAGGATGATGCCGGCCATGTCGAGCGTCACCCTGACGATCAGCGAGGAGATGCAGAGCGGCATGATGTGGCGAAGCACTATGCGAAACGGCGAGGCGCCCATCAATTGGACCGCCTTGATGTAATCCGAATTGCGCACGGTGAGCGTTTCGGCTCGCGCGATGCGGGCATAGGGTGGCCAGGAGGTGATGGCGATGGCGAGCACTGCATTCTCGATGCCGGGGCCGAGTGCGGCGACAAAGGCCAGCGCCAGGATCAGCTTCGGAAAGGCCAGAAAGATGTCGGTAATGCGCATCAGGATCGGATCGATCCAGCCGCCGGCATAGCCGGCGACGGTGCCGACCAGCAGGCCGATAGGGGCGGCAATGATGGCGACGAGAATGACGACGTAGAGCGTCCAGCGCGAACCGAAGATGACGCGCGAAAGGATGTCGCGGCCGAGGTCATCGGTGCCGAACCAGTGCGCGGCGCTCGGCGCCAGCAGGCGCGAACCCTTCAGGTCGCCGATGGTTGGCGAATAGGGCGCCAGCACATCGGCAAAGGCGGCGACCACCAGCAACGCGATGATGATGAGCAGGCCGAGAAACGCCAGCCGATTGGCGGAAAAGCGCCGCCACGCCACATAGGCACGGCCGAGCCTTGCCTGTATGCGCGAAGCCGGCCGCTCGCTGAGCAGCCAGTCGCGGCGGCTCTGTATCGCTTCAGCGCTCATCGTATCTTGGTCCTTGGGTCGAGCAGCCGGTAGAGCAGGTCTGACAGAAGATTGATGCCGATGAAGACCGAGCCGATGACGATGGTGCCGCCGAGCACCGCGTTCATGTCGGCGTTCTGCAGGGAATTGGTGATGTAGAGGCCGATACCCGGCCAGGAGAACACGGTCTCGGTCAGCACCGAGCCTTCGAGCAGGCCGGCATAGGAGAGCGCGATCACGGTGACCATCGGCACCGCTGCGTTGCGCAGCGCGTGGCCCCAGATGATGCGTGTTTCCGACAGGCCCTTGGCGCGCGCCGCCACGATATATTCCTGGGCAAGCTCGTTCAGCATGAACGAGCGCGTCATGCGGCTGATATAGGCAAGCGAGAAATAGCCAAGCAGCGAGGCCGGCAGAATGATGTGGCGGAAGGCATCACGAAATACATCCCACTGCCGCTGCCACAGCGCATCCAAGAGATAAAAGCCGGTGATCGGCGTGAAGGTATACTCGTAGACGATATCGAGGCGGCCGGGAAAAGCCACCCATTGCAGCTTGGCATAGAACAGCACAAGCGCCAGCAGTCCCAGCCAGAAGATCGGCACGGAGTAGCCGACCAGGCCGATGATGCGCACGATCTGGTCGATGATGCTGCCGCGCCGCACCGCGGCCAGCACGCCGAGCGGCACACCAAGGAATGCACCGATCAGAGTTCCCAGCGTCGCCAGCTCGATCGTCGCCGGAAAGGCGCGGCGGATGTCGGTCATGACAGGATTGGTGGTCAGCACCGAGGTGCCGAAATTGCCGTTCAGGGCATTTTTCACATAGATGTAGAACTGTTCGACCAGCGGCAGGTCGAGCCCCATCTCGCGGCGGGTGCGCTCGACGACATTGGCCGGCGCCCGGTCGCCGAGCACCGCCAGCACCGGGTCGATCGGGATGACCCGGCCGATGAAGAAGGTCACCGCGAGAAGACCGAGATAGGTGGTTATCGCGATGACCAGGAAGCGGGCAATCGCCGACGCGACAGCGACAGCGCGGGCGCTGCCGCGCCCTGCCGTCGCTTCGCTTTCAACAGTGCTCATGCGGCAAGTCCGCCGACATCACTCCTTGGAGATCTGCCCGACGAAGTTGGTGTCGAAGCTCGGGCCGAGCGCAAAGCCCTTGAGGTTCTTGCGCAGGCCGGCCACTTCCAACTGCTGGTGGATGATGATGAAAGGACTGGTTTCGAGGACCTTCTTCTGCAGATCCTGGTACATTGCGGCGCGCTTGGCCGCATCCTTCTCGAGCAGAGCCGCCTCGGTTTCTTTGGTCAATTCCGGGATCTCCCAGGCGTTGCGCCAGGCCAGCGTCTTGGTCTTGCCTTCATCCGAATTGTCCGGGTTGCTGGCGAAGGTCTGGGCATTGGAGTTCGGATCGAAATAATCCTGGCCCCACTGGCCGATATAGATGTCGTGGTTACGGGCGCGGTATTTGGTCAGCGTCTGCTTGCCGTCGCCGGGAATGATCTCCAGCTTGATGCCGGCCTGTCCCAGCGTCTGCTGAAACGATTCCGCCATGCCGGTCACTGGCTGGGTGCTGCGTACGTCCATGGTAACGCTGAAGCCGTCGGCGAGGCCGGCCTTGGCGAGCAGTTCCTTGGCTTTGGCGACGTCGAACGTGAACGGATTCTCGTCCAGCTCGCCGAGCACGCCTTTCGGCAGGAAGGTCTGGTGGATCTCGCCGATGCCCTTGAGGATGGTCGAGCTCAAGGCATCGTAGTCGACGAGATATTTGAAGGCCTGGCGAACCTCAGGCTTGGCGAGGTTCGGGTTCTTCTGGTTGAGGCTGATGTAAAAGACCGTGCCCTTCGGTGCGCTGGTCGCGGTGAGATCGGCGTTCTTGGCGATGGCGTCGAGGTCGTTCGGCTCGAGATTGCGGGCGACGTCGATGTCGCCGGCCTCAAGCGCCAGGCGCTGGCCCGAGCTTTCCTTCATGTTGCGATAGATGACGCGGGCAAGCTTGGCCTTTTCGCCATGATAATTGTCGTTGCGCTCCATCACGACGACCTCATTCGCCCGCCATTCGCGCAACTTGAAGGCGCCGGAGCCGGCATAGCCGGTCTTCAGCCAGGCGTTGCCGAAATCGTTGTCGTATTTGTAATCGTCGCTGGGCGTCACCGCCGCGACATGCTCCTTGACCAGCTTGGCGTCGACGACCGAGGCGACGGTTGCCGACAGACAGTTCAAGACGAAGCTCGGCGCATAGGCCTTGTCGACGGTGAACTGGAACGTCGTGTCATCGACAGCCTTGGCCTTCTCAGTGACGTTGTCGCCGTTGATGCCGAACTGCCCGATGATAAAGGCCGGGCTCTTGTCGAGCTTGATGGCGCGCTCGAACGAATAGGCGACGTCCGCCGCCGTGATCGGGTTGCCCGAGGCAAATTTCAGGCCGGGCTTGAGCTTGAAAGTGTAGGTCAGGCCGTCGTCGGAGACGCTCCAGCTTTCGGCGAGATCGCCCTTGACCTTGGAGGTATCGCTGAGATCGAGGCGGACAAGAAGATCGTAGGTGTTGCCGGTGACCTCGGCGGTCGACAGCTCGAACGCCTCGCCCGGATCCATGGAGATGATGTCGTCGATCGCGAAACCCTCGACCAGCGTGTCGGCGGGCGTGACCGCAAAGGCCGGCGCGCCGGCCAGAAGCAGCGCTGACATGGCTGCGCCCGCGAGCAAGAAGCGGGAGCGTAGAGCAAACTTTTCCATCATCATTTTGATTGTTCCCTGTTTTGCTGACCTGAGTTCCCGGCCCAGGCTTGTGGCGTTCTCTTGCCAAATCGACGGTGATCCCTGAACCGGTTTCTTGGCAACTTTTATCCAGTTCCGCCTCACCATATCCGGCGGTTTCAAGCGCGGCAACGAGGATTTGCAAAGCTGTTGGTTGGACCAGATCAGCCAGACACCACCGCCGGGAACGACACCCCGGAGGTGAGCTATTTCAATGCGGTGACCAGGTCGGCATCGGGAAAACAGGTGGCGGCTCGACTGTTCCTGGCCTGCCACTTACCGATCGAGCGGCGGGTCTTGAAGCCGGGCAGGCCGTCGGCACTGCCGACATCATAGCCCTCGACCTCCAGGGCCCGCTGCAGGGTGGCGATGTCCGACCTGTGGAGCCCGCCGACCGCGCCCCAGCGCCCGGAAAAATTGCTGTCGCCATGGGCGATGCGGTCGGCGCCGTGGCCGATGAACAGGGCATACAGATCGCTGGTGTTATATTGCTTCAGCACGTAGAAATTGGGCGTGACGATGAAGGCCGGACCGCTGCGCCCAGCCGGCATCAAAAGAAAGCCTTCGGCCTTCAACTCGCGCGCCGGAAACGGTCCTGCCGCGACGCGCTTGATGCCCATATCAGCCCACTCGGAAATCCTCTTGCCCTGGTCCGGACCTTCGAGCGAGCAGGAGACCGCTTCCGGCACCGTCACCTCGAAGCCCCAGCCGCGGCCTTTCACCCAGCCATGGTGGACGAGATAGTTGGCGATCGAGGCCAGCGTGTCCGGCACCGAATTCCAGATGTCGGCCCGACCGTCGCCATCGAAATCGACGGCATGTCTGAGGAACGAACTCGGCATGAACTGCGGCTGGCCGAGCGCGCCCGCCCAGGACGATTTCATCGCGCCGACCGGGGCCAGCCCACGCTCGACGATCTCGAGCGCCGCCATAAGCTCGGTGCGGAAGAAGTCCTTCCTGGTCGCCATGAACGCCTTTGTGCCCAGCACTTCGAAAGCGTCGTAAGGCATTTTCGCCGCGCCGAAGCCGCTCTCGCGGCCCCAGATCGCCAGCAGCACCTCGCCCGGCACGCCGTAACGCTTCTCGATCGCGGCAATGGTCCTGGCATTGGCCGCCTTGCGCGCGCGGCCACCGGCGGTCACGGCGCGAACCGTCTTTTCGGCGAAATAGGCGCCGGGCGAACCGAACTCCGCCTGATGCTGCTTCTGCGGCGTCGTTGCCTTTTTGCCCGGCATAACTAGGTCGGACAGTTTCAGGTTCGGTTTGACGCCGTCGAAGGCGGCGTCGAAGGTTTTTCTGGAGATGCCTTTGGCGCTGGCCTCGGGCCAGAGATCGCCTTGCAGCCAGACGCGGAACTGGTCGTCGATTTTTGCTGCGGAAGCCGGGGTGGGGAGGAGGCCGATCAGTGCGGCCAACAGAAGTACAATGCAGAGTATGCAAGGGCAGCGTTCCTTCGCAGTCATCTCAGAAGCATCCTTCCCGCCAGCCACCTCAAAACGCCGTCCGCGAGCGCAGCGCCGCGGCCAGCGTGCCTTCGTCAAGATAGTCGAGTTCGCCGCCGACCGGCACGCCATGCGCCAGCCGCGTTACTTTGATGTCGAAGCCGGACAATTGGTCGGTGAGATAATGCGCGGTGGTCTGGCCCTCGACCGTGGCGTTGACGGCAAGGATCACCTCCTTGACCTCGCCGCCGGCGACACGGTCGACCAGCGATCGGATGTTGAGCTGCTCGGGGCCGACGCCGTCGAGCGGCGACAGCGAGCCGCCGAGCACGTGGTAGCGGACATTCATGGCGGCCGCCCGCTCCAGCGCCCACAGGTCGGCCACGTCCTCGACGACGATCAGAGTGCCGGCGTCGCGGCGCGGATCGGTGCAGATCATGCATGGGTCGGACGTATCGACATTGCCGCAGGTCGAGCAGATGCGCACCTTGTCGACCGCCTCGCCCATGGCGGCGGCGAGCGGCGACAGCAACTGCTCCTTCTTTTTGATGAGGTGAAGTGCTGCCCGCCTGGCCGAACGGGGCCCGAGCCCCGGCACCTTGGCCAGAAGCTGGATCAGGCGTTCGATCTCGGGACCGGCGATTCGCTTCGACATCGCATCGGTTTATGATTTTTCCGCACGCTTTGGAACAGTTCTGCGGGCGAGCGGTCTGTTCAACGCGTAAGGATGCTGCTGCCGTCAGTATGCTTCCAGCGGCCGGCTCTGGCCGGCGATCATCGCACCGATGGCGTCGGTGTTCTCGGGTGTCGATTCAAACGACATCGTCGGCTCGGCCGGCGCCGCCGGGAATGACGTGACAGGTTGCGCACCGGCAGTGCCGCCAAAACGGGCCGCGTCCGGCTCCTGCATCGGCTCTTGCATCGCCACAAGGGTCGCCTTCTCTGGCGTCGCCTTCTCCAGAGTAGCCTTTGCCGGTTGCGTTGCGACCGCGGTCACATAGGTTGCCTTGGCGAATTTTGCCTTGGCGACCGGAGCGGCGGAGGCCACGAGCGTCACAGGCGCTGCGCGCGCCGACCCCCGCGGCGTGGACTGTGCCACCGCGACCGTCGGCTCATCCGGCAACGGTTTCCAGTTCCGGCCGCGCTTTTCATAGAAGGCGTTGCCGCCGGCAACCATGGTGTAGTGCATGTTCTTGTAGGGGAAACGCAGGCCGGCGGTGTGAAAGAACATCGTGTTCTTCAGCTTGGCCTTGCGCTCGCCCCTGAGCACCGCCTCGGCGGCCTCCTCGACGTCGGGCATCGCCTTCGAATTCATCTGCCGTGTCATCACGCCCGGTGCGAACTGGCCGCGCTCGCCGACCACCTGGCAGATGGTGTTGCCGTGCTTGCCGGAACGCAGCCGGTTCATGACCACCGTGCCGACGGCAATCATGCCGTCACGGCTCGATCGGTTGGATTCGAAGAACATCGCGCGCTGGAGGCACTCCTTGTCCTTCGCTGTGTGACGGTAGGGCCGGGATCTGACGGCATCGGTCAGGCTGGCCACCGACAGGCTGTGCGAGGTGGTCTGACTGCAACCAGCCAAGAACAGCGGAGAGGTGATGACGCCGAGCAACAACGACGTCTTCCATCGGGTCGCGATCAAAGATATCCCCTCATTCTGTCGCCAGCCCGCCCCTGGTTGCGGCAAGAATGAGACACTTTCAGGCAAAAAGATGGCTAAAGCGTTATTAAGTGCGCGGAGTTGCCGAATGGACACACCGGTGGAGCAAGCGACCGCCGAATCGCGGCACAGCACTCCATGGCCACTATAACGGCATGGGTCCTATCCTAGGATACCCGCAGGGAGCCTTCCCCAAGGCTCGAGCAATGGGTTTAATCGACCGGCATAGCTATCAACACCTTAGAACGGCAGCTTCATTCCCGGCGGTATCGGCAGTCCTGCGGTCAGTGCCTGGGTCTTTTCCTGCATCATCTGCTCGACCTTGGCCCTTGCGTCATTGTGGGCGGCGAGAAGCAGATCCTCCAGAATCTCGACCTCCTCCTCCTTGAACAGAGACGGGTCGATCTTCAGCGCCTTCATCTCGAATTTGCCGGTCAGCGTCACGCTGACCAGGCCGCCGCCGGCCTGTCCGGTGGCTTCCAGCGTGGCGATCTCGTCCTGCATGGCCTGGAACTTGGCCTGCATTTCTTTCGCCTTGCCCATCAGGCCGAGAAGATCTTTCATCGCTTGGTCCTCTACGATTGATCGTGTGTCTTTGGTTGAGCATGATCTTCTCCGAAAACCGGCTCCCACTTTTCGGGATCATGCTTTAGGTTTCGTCTTCGTCTGTCGCCGGCTCGATCGGAACCTCTGCCTCCACCGCATCGGCTTCCGGTGCGTCGGGAATGCGCACGTCGATGATCTTGGCGCCGGGAAAACGCGCCAGGATGGCGGCGACGGTCGGGTCGCTCTTGGCGTCGAGGAGGGCGCTTTCACGTTTGGTCGATTCCATCTCGGCCAGCGTCTGGCCGCCCTCTTCCTTGGACAGCGACACCAGCCAGCTGCGGCCGGTCCAGGCGCGCAATTTGGCGGTCAGGTCGTTGAGCAGCATCTTCGGCGCATCATCGGTCAGGCTGACGTCGATGCGGCCGGGCTCGATGCGCACCAGGCGCACGCAGCGCTTCACCAGCACCTTGATGGCCATGTCGCGCTGGGCGTCGGCAAGCGCGACGATGTCGGCCAGCGATTTCACCGGCACCGGCGGCGCATCCGCAACCGGCTCCGGAACGAAGGCTGCAGGCATCGCCGCGGGTTCGACCAGCCGCATGATCTGCGCGCCGCCATTGGCCGTCGGCATCCGCGTTTGCGCCACAGCGCTGGCGCCGCCATTTCCGGGACTTGCCGGGCCAGGATTTGCGACGACAGAGCTTGCGGGCGCACCATTCGAGCGTGGCGCGCCGTTGGGCACCGACGCTCCGCTCTCCAGCGATTTCAGCGCCTCGTCCAGTGTCGGCAGGTCGGCGGCATGCGCCAGCCGGATCAGCACCATTTCGGCGGCACTGACCGGCCGGTTGGAGGACTGCACCTCGGGAATGCCTTTCAACAGCATTTGCCAGGTCCGCGACAGCACCCTGACCGACAGCGCCTTGGCGAAATCGGCGCCGCGCCGGCGCTCGTCCACCGACAGCGACGCGTCCTCAAGGGCCGTCGGCACGAAGCGCAACCGGGTGACGAGGTGGTTGAACTCGGCCAAGTCGGTCAGCACCGTGGCCGGATCGGCGCCGGTATCATACTGGTTGCGGAACTCGGCCAGTGCGGACGCCACATCGCCTTTCATGACATGTTCGAACAGGTCGACGATGCGGGCGCGGTCGGCGAGCCCGAGCATGGCGCGTACCGCTTCGGCGCTGACAGCGCCGCTGCCATGGGCGATCGCCTGGTCGAGAATGGACAGCGAATCGCGCGCCGATCCTTCGGCCGCACGGGCGATCATCGCCAGTGCGTCGTCGTCGACCGCAATGCCTTCTTTGCCGGCGATCGAGGACAGATGCGCGACCAGCGTGCCAGCATCGATACGCCTGAGGTCGAAGCGCTGGCAACGCGACAGAACGGTGATCGGAACTTTTCTGATTTCGGTGGTGGCGAAGATGAATTTGACGTGCGGCGGCGGCTCTTCCAGCGTCTTCAGCAGGCCGTTGAAGGCCTGGGTCGAGAGCATGTGCACTTCGTCGATGATGTAGACCTTGTAGCGCGCCGACACCGGGGCGTAACGCACGCGCTCGATGATGTCTCTGATGTCGTCGATGCCGGTATGCGAGGCGGCGTCCATCTCGATGACGTCGACATGGCGGCCTTCCATGATCGCTTGGCAATGCTCGCCCAGCACGGCAAGGTCGACCGAAGGCTGGTCGACGGTGGCGGTCTTGTAGTTGAGCGCCCGCGCCAGAATGCGCGCCGTCGTCGTCTTGCCGACACCACGCACACCGGTCAGCATCCAGGCCTGGGCGATGCGGCCGGTGGCGAAAGCATTGGTGAGGGTGCGAACCATCGGCTCCTGGCCGATCAGTTCGGAAAAATTGGCAGGACGGTATTTGCGCGCCAGAACGCGATAGGCGACTGCCTTTTCCGTTCCCGAATTTCCGGCTTCGCTCATTCGCCCGTAAAGCTCCAAGGGCCGCGCCTGCAGGCGGCCGATTCCTGCGCATAGTTTCGCCCGCAGGGCTTGGCGCCGTCAATGTCGCGGGAGAAAGGCGAAGAGGTGGGAGGCTGGAACAATGACCCGTTCCGGGCTCGTTAGGGCTGCTTCCTTCCGGACCTGACCCGGTTGGCGAGTGGACCGTCCACCACCAACCTCCCGCTTCCATATCGGCAATCCGGCGATGAAATGCAAGAGCGCAGGATTCAATCAGCCGGGAGTGGCGCCGAATGCGGAAACAGAAAACCCGCCTCGGGGCGGGTCATTGGCGCAAATCAGCACCATGGCCGAACCACTAGCATAACTGCCGTCACAAAGCAACGATTCGCTTGCCGCCTCTTGCGGGCCACCGGCAGCCGCTTTAGCGTTCAAAAGTCTAAAAAACACGACAAAAGTGAAGGAAACGCCGATGTTGCCGGGCCTCAAGGCCGGATTTACGCTGGATGCTCGTCTGGAGGCGGACAGCGAGCAATTGATGTGGCTCGGCCTATGCGAGCTGCGGGTGATGAACGACCGCCGCTGGCCGTGGCTGCTTCTGGTCCCGCAGCGACCGGGCGTGGAGGAAATCCACGATTTGACGCCGCTCGACCAGGCGATGCTGACCTTCGAGACCAACATGGTGGCGCAGGCGCTGAAGAGGGTGAGCGGCTGCACCAAGATCAACAGCGGCGCCCTCGGCAACGTCGTGCGCCAGTTGCATGTCCATGTCGTCGCCCGCACGGAAGGCGATCCCGGCTGGCCGGGCCCGGTGTGGGGGCACGGCATGCGCGAGCCCTACCAGCGCTCGGACCTTCGCCGGTTTGCGCAACAGATAAAGGCGGCGCTATAAGCCTGTCCCGTGTCCATCCTGAACCTTGAGTCTCCCATGAGCATCCGCCTGTTTGACGCGCCCTTGCGCGAGCCGAGCCAGTTCGTCGGCTTCGCCGGCAATGTGATCGACCGGCAATCGGAAAACCGCGCCGACGATTCCGTCGAAATGGCGCTCGCCGATCCCGCGGTCAGGCTTTTGCTGATGCATGGCGGGCGGCTCTACCTGAAGCTCAGGGATGGCGGCTTCGACCCCTGGTTCGGCGCCGAGGAAAGCCAGCCGCTCCAGGTGTCGCTCGACCATGGCGTCCTGCTCGGTTTTTCCGACAGCGGCCCGGTGCTCGCCGTGCCGGCCGGGCTCGATCCCGAACAACTGCCGGAGACGATCAAGGCCATCGACTATCGCTCGGTTTATATGCAGGGGCTGATCGACGATGCGGCGGCCGGCGCGATGGCGCAAGGAGCAGCATTGCTCGCCTGGCATGCCAGCCACCGCTTCTGCAGCAAATGCGGCGCTGAAGCCGAAATGCGGGCCGGCGGCTACAAGCGGCTTTGCCCGGCCTGCGCCACCGAGCATTTTCCGCGCACCGACCCGGTGGCGATCATGCTGACCGCGACGCCCGAAAAATGCCTGCTTGGCCGCGGCCGGCATTTCGCACCGGGCATGTATTCGGCGCTCGCCGGCTTCATCGAACCCGGCGAGACGATCGAGGCGGCGGTGCGCCGTGAAACGTTGGAGGAAGCCGGCATCAGACTTGGCCGCGTCGTCTACCATGCCAGCCAGCCCTGGCCGTTTCCCTATTCGCTGATGATCGGCTGCTTCGGCGAACCGCTCAACTACGACATCCAGGCCGACCTCAACGAACTCGAAGACTGCCGCTGGTTCTTTCGCGACGAGGTGCTCTCGATGCTGGCCCGCGAGCATCCGGGCGGCCTGGTCACCCCGCCGAAGGGGGCGATCGCCTATAACCTCATCCGCGCCTGGGCCGACAGCGCATAAAAACTCACAGGGGGACAAATGATCCGTCACACAGTGGTGTTCAGGCTGAAGCACAAGGACAGCTCAGTCGAGGAGGCAAGATTCCTCGCTGATGCGAAAATACTGGCTGCGATACCGGGCGTCGAAAAGTTCGAGCAGCTGCGTCAGGTAAGCCCGAAGAACGATTATCGTTTCGGCTTCTCGATGGAGTTCGCCGACCAGGCCGCCTATACAGGTTACAACGACCATCCCGACCACATCGCCTTCGTCCGCGACCGCTGGATCCCCGAGGTCGAGGCGTATCTCGAGATCGACTACGCGCCGCTGTCCTAGATCTAAGATCAGAGTTCTGAACGAGCAAGTTCGTCCCCATAGCGGACCTTTATCAGCCGGTCGGTGACGTCCCAGCGAAAACCGCCAACTGAGCGGCGAAAGCACGCTTGTAGGCCGGCCGGGCTTCGCCCCGGGCGACATAGGCGAAGAGGTTCGGATATTCGTCCAGTATACCCGACCCGCTCAACCTTAGCAGCACGTGCACCATCATCAGGTCCCCCGCGCTGAACGCACCATCGAGCCAGTCGGCATCGCCCAGGCGATCGGAAAGTTCGCCCAGCCGGTCACGGATGCGATCCTCGACCGTAGGCAGGCGCTGTTCGTGCCAGGTCTCGTCGCGCTCCAGGAGCACGGCGGTTTGGCGCTCAAGGATCGGCGGCTCCACCGTGTTGAGCGCGGCAAACATCCATGAGATCGCGCGCGCCCGCGCATTCGCATCGTCCGGCAACAGGCCCGCATGGTGCTCGGCGATATGGAATACGATCGCCCCCGACTCGAACAGGGCGAGATCGCCTTCCTCATAGGTCGGAATCTGTCCGAAAGGATGGAGTGCTCGATGCGCGGGTTCGTTCATCGCTTTGAACGAAACAAGACGAACCTTGTAGGGCTGGCCGACTTCTTCAAGCGCCCAACGAACGCGCATGTCACGCGCCAGTCCCCTTCCGCGATCGGGCGACCGTTCAAAGGCGGTGATGGTAGGGGTCATTGGAAGGCTCCGTATGATTGCATGACGCCATCGTGCGTGACGTCGTCGATTGAGATCCGTTTCCTCATCTCGTCGCGTCCCTTCTTCGATTGAGGCAACCAAAGGACGAATGTCGAGCCGGAATTCCGACATCTGGGAACTGCTCGTCAATCGCGCGTGACCGCTGCAACGGAGGCGCGTAGCGCTCCGGCGAAATCGGGATGGCCATAGAGGTCGTTGTGGCCAGCCGCTATGGCGATGTGGCTGCGCAGATCACGGGCAGCCGCGCGCAGAGGTGCCGAACGTGCGGCAGGAACGATGGTGTCGTTTTCGGCGGTGATTACGGCCGTGGGCACATCGAGGTCGCGCAGGGATTCTGCCGCCTGCATGCGGTGCCGCAGCAAGAGGCGAACCGGCAGCCAGGGATAGTGGTGAGCGGCGAGTTCTCTCAGCGAATCGAAGGGTGTAACCATGACTATGCCGCGCAACGGCCGGGCCGTCGCCAGATCGACCGCAACCGCAGCGCCGACGCTAAGGCCGATGGCGACGATGCCGGCTTTGGCATCGGTGGCCAGGTGGTCGTGGGCGCGTCGGGCGTCCTCGAACAGGGCGGCGGCCGACGGGCTTCCGCTGCTCGGCGCATAGCCGCGGTAGTGCAGCGCAGTGACCTGATGTTCGGGAAATAGCTGGTGCAGCATAAGGGCAAGTGCGTCGGCATTCCAGGCATTGCCGGCGAATCCCAGCAGGAGCGGGCGCGGCGTGGCCGGCGTCTGCCTTGCCGGCAGGCGCACCAGAACGACGCGCTCGCCGTCCTTCGTCGCCAGTTCGACATGGCGGCCCCCGGCCGGCAGATCGGGTCCGAACGCCGCAAGGCCGGCCGGAAAGATCAGCCAGGACTGAAGCACATACACCACGGTGACAACGGCCGCATACAATCCAGCGACTGCGAGCGTCAGTTTCAGAAGCCACATCGCAGGAATGTCGCCCGGCGCTCGTCACCTGGCAAGGCGCTACGTCAGGACGCCGCAGGGGGAGCTAATCCGCCACCTTCCATTGCTCGCGCGATTCGCTGGCCGGGTAGACGCCAAGGATCCGCATTTCGCGCGAGAAGAAGGCAAGCTCGTCGAGTGCCAGCTTGACCAAAGGATCGTCCGGATGGCCCTCGATATCGGCATAGAACAGGGTCGCGGTGAATGCGCCGAGCTGGTAGCTCTCTAGCTTGGTCATGTTGATGCCGTTGGTGGCAAAGCCGCCCATCGCCTTGTAGAGCGCGGCCGGCACGTTGCGGACGCGGAAGATGAACGTCGTCATCATCCTGGCTTCGGCGGAAGGGCGTTGTGCCCACTGCCTGTTCTTGGTCAGCACGACGAAACGGGTGACGTTGCTGTCGGTGTCCTCGACATTCTCCTCGATGATGTCGAGCCCGTAGAGCGTCGCGGCCAAGGCCGGCGCCAGCGCCGCCATGGTGCGGTCTTTCAGCCCGGCGACGAGCTTGGCGGCGCCCGCCGTGTCGCCGGCGACCACCGGCTTCCAGCCGTTTTTGCGGATGTATTTGCGGCACTGGCCGAGCGCATGGATGTGGCTGTGCACGGTCTTGATCTCGTCGCGCCTGACGCCCGGCAAGACCATCAGCTGGAAATGGATCGGCAGGAAATATTCGCCGACGATGTGCAGCTTCGATTCCGGCAGGAGGTGGTGGATGTCGGCGACGCGCCCGGCAATCGTGTTCTCGATCGGGATCATGGCGAGGTCGGCCTTGCCGGTCTCGACCGCATTGAAGGCATCCTCGAAGGTCGGACACGGCAACGGCTCCATATCAGGGAACATGTTGCGGCAGGCAGTGTCGGAATTGGCGCCCGGCTCGCCCTGGAAGGCTATTCTGTTGGTTTTTTCAGGCATTCTCGGGTTGACCGGATTTTCAGGTTGAAAGAAGGGTTCTGGCGCGTTCGAGATCGTCCGGCGTGTCGACGCCGAACGGCGCCGACTGCACAATCTCGGCGTCGATGCGCATGCCGGCCTCCAGCGCCCGCAACTGCTCGAGCTTCTCGCGCCGTTCCAACGGCGATGGCTTCAGCGCGACGAAGCGTTCGAGCGCTGAGCGGCGATAGGCATAGAGGCCGATGTGGTGATAGAGCGGCCCCTCGCCCCAGGGTGCCGTGGCGCGGGTGAAGTAGAGCGCCCGCAGCCGTGTCTCCGACAGCGGCGAGCCGACGATCTTGACGACATTCGGATTGGTCTTTTCCTCGTCGCGGACGATCTCGATACCGAGCGTGGCGATGTCGACCGCCGCATCCTCGAAAGGCCTCAGCGCGGCATTTATGATGTCGGGATCGATGGTCGGCAGGTCGCCTTGCACATTGACGATCGTTTCGACCTTACGCCCGGGATCCAGCGTGGCCAGCGCCTCGAAGATGCGGTCGGAGCCCGATTCGTGGCCGACGCGCGTCATCACCGCCTCGAAACCGTGCTCGCGCACCGCTTCGGCCACGCTTTCGGTATCGGTGGCGACCACCACCCGGCCGAGCCCGGCTTCGGCAGCGCGACGGGCGACATGGACGATCATTGGGACGCCGGCGATTTCGGCAAGCGGCTTGCCCGGCAGGCGGGTCGAGGCCATGCGGGCCGGGATGAGAATGAGCGTGGACATCGGGTGATGAAGCGTCCGAAAAAGAGGGAGGGAAAAGTGGCAAAAGGTCTCACTGGAAGCGCCCTTATAGGTGTTGCAACGCCAGAGCAAAAGACCTAGTTTCCGCCCGATTTGACCGCCTTGTGGGGTGGTTCACGATTACCGACGGACGGAGTGGACGGATCGGTCCGCCGGAAAAGGGAGCCTGGGGCGTATGGACTCTTTCGAAATCAACAAGCTGATCGGCGGCCTGCTCGGAACCGTGTTCGTCGTCTTCTCGGTCGGCATTGTGTCCGACGCGCTGTTCGCCTCCCCCGCACCGGAAAAACCCGGCTTTGCCATCGAGGCGACCGAGGAGCCTGCCGAGGGCGGCCCGGCAGCACCCGCTTCAGAAGCCAAGCCGATCGCCGACCTCCTGGCCAATGCCAATGTCGAGGCGGGTGCCGCCGTGTTCAAGAAGTGCCAGGCCTGTCACTCCGGCGAGAAGGGCGGGCCGAACAAGGTCGGCCCCGATCTCTGGGACCTCATCGACCGTCCCGTCGCCGAGCATGGAGGCTTCGCCTATTCGGCCGGGATGAAGGATTTTTCCAAGGGCGGCGCCGAGAAGTGGACCTATGACAACCTCAATCACTTTCTCCTCTCGCCGAAGAAGCTCGTGAAGGGCACGGCGATGGGCTTCGCCGGCCTGCCGAAGGACGAGGACCGCGCCAACGTCATCGCCTATCTGCGCACGCTGTCGGACAGTCCAAAGC
>NZ_RZSX01001400.1:0-939 GCF_004023105.1 Mesorhizobium sp. M5C.F.Ca.IN.020.32.2.1
CGATGACCGTCATGGCGAACATGACCATCACGGCCTGGAGCAGCCGGCGCACGACGGCTGCGGTCATGGCATCGCTCTCCAGCCTGATTGCCGGAAAGGCTCGTCGGTCGTGTGTGCGCGGCACATCACGCCGGCACCGCCATCGCCATGCCGTCGCGCTGCGGATCGGCACCGCCGCGGCAAACTCCGTCTTCGATCTTGATGCCGTGAAGGGCGGCAAAAGCGTAACTTTGCCAGGAGCGCTTCACCTCGTAGCCCCTGCCCTCGATTTCTTCAGTGACATAGCGCGGAATGCGATTGGAGACGTCGATTGTGTTCGACACCGCCACGATCCTCGGGGCGGCCACCGCTTCGGGCATGCTCATATCGAAATCAATGAGGTTCATCAGGCCCTGCGCCATGGACGGCGCGATATAGCTGCCGCCGGGCGCTCCCATGACGATCACGGGCCGGTCGTCCTTGAAGACGATGGTGGGCGCCGCAGAGCTGGCCCGCCGCTTGCCGGGAGCCAGCGATCCGGCCCTGCCCGGCCTTGGGTCGAAGCGGCTCATCGTTCCGTTGTACATGAAACCCAAGCCATCGGTGATCGCCCCCGACGGACTGCCCAGCGTGTGGGTCAAGGCGACGGCGTTGCCCTCCCGGTCGACCACCGAAATATGAGTCGTCTCGCGCGGCGACCGGTCGTCGACGCGCTCGATCCTGGCGCGCAGCCCAGCCTTGATCTCGGCGGCAAGCCCGCCGCAATAATCGCGGGACAGCAGCCGCCCGATCGGCACGTCAACATAGGCAGGATCGCCGAGGTGGCGGTCCTTGTCGATGGTCATGCGCTTCATCGCCTCTGACAGCAGGACGATGTGCTCGGCACCGCCATGCTCCATGGCTCCAACATCAAAATGCGCGAGGATGTGGAGCAATTGCAGCATGGATATGCCGCTGGCG
>NZ_RZSX01001401.1:0-937 GCF_004023105.1 Mesorhizobium sp. M5C.F.Ca.IN.020.32.2.1
GTCCCGACCCGCGTGCCGGACCGCACCGCGTTGGGAAGTTGCGACGGCTTGATGCCGAGATGATCGAGGAGCGGCTGCGACCATGCCTTGCGCGAGATGTCGAAGAGACCGAACGGATCGGCGCTCGTCCAGCTCGCACTCGGCGTTCCCGTCAGTTTCAGCGTCAGGTAGCCGTGCACGTCGAGGATTTTCTTCGCATGGTCCAACCGTTTCGGTTCGTTCTCGCGCAGCCACTTCAGGCGGTAGACCACCGGCGTCACATCGATCGGCTTGCCGGTGATCGCGTGCAGCCGCTCACGGCCGATTTCCGCCGCGAAACGGTCGACCAGCCCGGCGGCGCGTTCGTCGAGCCAAAGGCTCGCGGGTCCGATCGGCTCGCCGGCGCCGTCGATGAGGGCAACGGTCTCGCGCTGGTTGGAGATCGCGATACCGGCGATGCGTTTCGCATCGACCGCGCCGACAAGCTGTCGCAGCGCCACTGTTGCGGCCCGCCACCAGTCGGTGACCTCCTGCTCGACATAGTCCGGCCTCGGCTTCATCAGATCGAGCGGCGCGCGGCCTTCCGCCACGGCTCGTCCGTCCCGGCTCCAGGCAATCGCCTTGCAGGATTGCGTGGAACTGTCGAGGCCGACGACAAGGGGTCTGTCGCTGCTGCCCATGATTGTCCTCCCGAGACGATGAGTTCCACCGAGTGCTGGTTAGTCGAGTGCCGGTTATTCCAAGAGAATGTTCGCGGTGGCCATGTCGGTGACAAAATGTGTCGCATATCCGCCGCCGAGCCCAGCCCTGATCGCCCCCATCTTGCGGGCGCCGCCGGCGGCGCAGATACGGATGGGCACCGCTTTCAGTTCATCGAGCGTGATGCCGACGGTGCGTCCGTCGAGCGGAGTTGCGAAAGGGGCGCCTCGAGCGTCGATGAACCGCCCGATGATGACCC
>NZ_RZSX01001402.1:0-936 GCF_004023105.1 Mesorhizobium sp. M5C.F.Ca.IN.020.32.2.1
CCGACGGGCTGATCTCGGTCGACATGGGCAAGCCGCGTTTTGGCTGGCAGGATATTCCGCTCGCCGAGGAATTTCGCGATACCCGCATGATCGAGCTGCAGATCGGCCCGATCGACGCGCCTGTGCTGCACTCGCCCTCGGTCGTGTCGATGGGCAATCCGCACGCCATCTTCTGGGTCGACCGCGACGTCTGGTCCTATGAACTCGACCGCTTCGGCCCGCTGCTCGAAAACCACCCGATCTTCCCCGAACGCGCCAACATCACCATCGCGCGGGTGACCTCGCCCGAGACGATGGTCATCCGCACCTGGGAGCGCGGCGCCGGCCTGACCAAGGCCTGCGGTACGGCGGCTTGCGCCGCCGTAGTCGCTGCCGCGCGCACCAAGCGGACCGGACGCAGCGTCTCTCTGGTGACACCCGGCGGCGGTTCGCTGCACGTCGAGTGGCGCGGCGACGACCACGTCATCCTCACCGGCGCCGCCGAATGGGAATTTTCCGGCAGCTTCGACCCGTCGACCGGCGTGTGGGCCCGCGACACCGAAAGCGCCGCCTGATGGCTCCTCTTGCCAAGAAGGGTCCCGCTCTTTCCAAGGGCCCCACAATTCCCAAAGGTGTAGACGTCGTCACCTTCGGCTGCAGGCTGAACACCTACGAATCCGAGGTGATGCGGCGGGAGGCAGAAAGTGCCGGCCTTGGCGCGCTGGAAGGCGGCGCAATCATCTTCAACACCTGCGCCGTCACCGGCGAGGCGGTGCGCCAGGCAAAACAGTCGATCCGCAAAGCCCGGCGCGAGAACCCAGCCGCCCGCATCATCGTCACCGGCTGCGCGGCGCAGACCGAGCCGCAGAATTTCGTTGCCATGGACGAGGTCGATCTCGTCCTTGGCAACGAAGAGAAGCTGAAGGCGCATTCCTATCGCGCGCTGCCGGATTTCGG
>NZ_RZSX01001403.1:0-935 GCF_004023105.1 Mesorhizobium sp. M5C.F.Ca.IN.020.32.2.1
AGCGTCTGCAACGAACGGGTTTCGTCGCCGACCTCACCGACAGCGGCGCGGCCCTCATATTCGTCGAGCAGCGCCCGAAAACGCTTGAGGAAAGCGAGGTTTTCGGGCTGCGTCTTGTCGAACAAATGCTCCTGATAGAGGTAGGGATTGGTTTCGGTGTTCGTGCCGGCGACGCTCGACGCAAGGGGCGGGTTGCTGCGCAGCCAGCGGTCATGGACATAGTAGTTGACCGTATCGAGCCGAAACCCGTCGACGCCGCGCTCCAGCCAAAACCGCACCGTCTCCAGCAGGGCGTCCTGAACCTCCGGATTGTGGAAATTGAGGTCCGGCTGCGAGGCGAGGAAATTGTGCATGTAGTATTGTCTGCGGGTCGCGTCCCACTCCCAGGCGGGGCCGCCGAAGACCGACAGCCAGTTGTTGGGCGCGCTGCCGTCAGGACTCGGATCGGCCCAGACATACCAGTCCGCCCTAGGGTTATCGCGGCTCGCGCGGCTTTCGACGAACCATTCGTGCCGGTCGGACGAATGCGACAGGACCTGGTCGATAATGACTTTCAGGCCGAGACGGTGCGCCTCGGCGACCACCGCCTCGAAATCCTCTGATGTGCCGAACATCGGATCGACGGCTGTATGGTCGGACACGTCGTAACCCATATCGGCCATCGGCGACTTGAAGAAGGGCGACAGCCAGACGGCGTCGACGCCAAGCGATGCGACATGAGCCAGCCTTGAGGCAATGCCGCGCAGATCGCCACTGCCGTCCCCTGTCGTGTCCTGGAAGGAGCGCGGGTAGATCTGGTAGATGACGCAGCCGCGCCACCACTCGGCGTTGTCATTTGCCACCGCCGTTCTCCTTTATCTGAGCCTGCGCGGCCTTGTGTTCGATCATAAAACTCACCGTTCGCCCCGGCACCGGCCGTGAAACTCCTGCTGCGC
>NZ_RZSX01001404.1:0-933 GCF_004023105.1 Mesorhizobium sp. M5C.F.Ca.IN.020.32.2.1
GTGCACGGCGGCAGCCTCGGTCGAACTGCTCAAGGAAACCGGTCTCGATCTCAAGGGGCTCGAGGTCGTCATCGTCGGTCACTCCGAGATCGTCGGCAAGCCGATCGCTTTCCTGCTGATGAGCGAGGGCGCCACCGTGACGGTCTGC
The DNA here is from genome assembly GCF_004023105.1 of Mesorhizobium sp. M5C.F.Ca.IN.020.32.2.1. Lineage (NCBI taxonomy): Bacteria > Pseudomonadati > Pseudomonadota > Alphaproteobacteria > Hyphomicrobiales > Phyllobacteriaceae > Mesorhizobium > Mesorhizobium sp. M5C.F.Ca.IN.020.32.2.1. The sequence continues at coordinate 149 of NZ_RZSX01001404.1, forward strand.
CATCACATGACACGCTCGGTGGCTGCTCATGCGCGCCGCGCCGACGCGCTGTTCGTCGCGGTCGGCAAGCCGCGGCTGATCAAGGCCGACATGGTCAAGCCGGGTGCAGCCGTCATCGACATCGGCATCAATGCCGAGACAGGACCGGACGAGGAGAGCCGTATCGTCGGCGACGTCGACGCCGAGAGCGTCAAGGAGGTGGCGTCATGGATCACGCCGGTGCCAGGCGGCGTCGGCCCCATCACCGTGGCGATCCTTTTGCGCAACACAATGGTAGCGCTCAGCCGGCAACGCGCGCGCTACCAGGCGACCTACGGGACGGCGGAGAGGCTCGCGGCGGAGTAGCTGGTGGCGTCACGTGTATTGCGGCAGATGGCATGTGATACGGCTATCTTCATCCCAAAAGACGTAAAGCATCCCACCGCTGCCCCAGCAGAAGCCGGCGAGTGAATCGAACTGAAGAAGAAATTTCATTTTCCGGTCCGTTCCGGGAACGACTGGAAACTGAGGCCCCTGAATCCATGAGGGCAGCCCGCCAAGCCGAAACAGGTTTTGCCTTGAATTGCTTATCCCGTACGACTGCCTGAGCCATCGCTGCGGCGTCGGCGCCAGACGGGCGATGCTCTCGTTGGGTGCTCGTTCGGACGTGAAGTCATCGGAGGAATGGAACGGCGCGATCGGTGTCGGCACCCCGGCGGCGTCATGGGAATAGTAGGTCGGCTCGAGAGACCCCTCGCAAGTTTCAAGGCGGAGCCGAGGAAATGCGCCTCTTTGCCCTCCAAGAT
>NZ_RZSX01001405.1:0-931 GCF_004023105.1 Mesorhizobium sp. M5C.F.Ca.IN.020.32.2.1
CCTTCATGCACCAGCAGATGCTGATGAAGGACATCGCCCTATCAGGCGGCTTTCTGGCGCTGGCGATGGCCGGTGCCGGCGCGTGGTCGGTCGATGGGCGGATACTTCGGATCGGCCCTGAAACGACTTGACCGGCACAAGCTGTTTGTCTGAGCCAGATTACTTGGCTGGCATATCGGGGCCGCCCTCGACCGCCAGCACCAGCCGGCGGTTGGTGACCCTCGCCAGCTGTGCCAGCCGGCCGGCCGGCCGCTCGCCGTAAAGGTCGGCCAGCGACGCCGGCAGCACCAGCGCAAGCACGCCATTGCCGCGGCTCTCCCATTTCAACCGCGGCATGACGCCCGGCATCGCCGCCGTCAGGAGATAGACGACGCGCATCACGGCGGCCAGCACGCGGGCGCGCTCGATATAGCGTGGCGTCGCCAGTGCCTTGATTTCCGGCGCGATCGATTCGTTGAAGATTCCCTCATGACGGTAGGCGTTGGCCAGCGCCAGGAAGGCGCGGCCGGGATGGTCGACGCCGATGAAGGAAGCGTGGGCAATGATGTTGAGCGATTGCTTGCCGCGATATTCGGGATGTGCGCGCCAGCCGATGTCGGCAAGCAGACAGGCGGCCTGGCGGTAACGCGCCTCGTCGACCGTCTCCTCGATGCCGAAGGCGGCGAAGGTCTTGCCTGTCCACTCGACAAGCTCATGCGCGTGGGTGACCGAGCGCGAACGCAGCCGGGCGAGTTCCTCCGAGGCCGAGATCAGCGGATCTGCCGTCTGCTCGGCTTTGTCGAGCAGCGAATAGAGGAAGCCCTCGCGCACGCCCAGGGCCGAGACGATGATCTTGGACGGCTGCATCGCCGCCATGATCTCCTGCAGCACGATGGCGCCATAGGGCAGCAGCGAGCGGCGGTTCTTTGAGACGCCCTCGATACCCCTTACC
>NZ_RZSX01001406.1:0-929 GCF_004023105.1 Mesorhizobium sp. M5C.F.Ca.IN.020.32.2.1
GCCCAGGGGTGTGCAGTGATTTGCGATAAGGCGCTCAGTCGATGAATTCCACCGTGACGCCCGGCGAGACGATTTTTGCCAGTTCGCGCGCGTCCCAATTGGTCAGCCGCACGCAGCCATGGCTTTCGGTTTTGCCGATCTTGGAGGGGTCAGGCGTGCCGTGAATGCCGTAGGTCGGCTTGTCCAGCGCAATCCAGACCGAGCCGACGGGGCCGTTCGGACCCGGCGGGATGGTCAGGATCTTGTTGTTTTCGCCCTGCTTGAAATTTATGTTCGGATTGTAGGTGTAGTTCGGATCTAACGCGACCCGCGACACCGCATGCGTGCCGGTGGGCGAAGGCGTGTCCGCCGAGCCGATGGTGGCTGGATAGGCCGCGATTAGCTTGCCCGACGCGTCATAGGCGCGGACCTGCTTCTTGCCCTTGTCGGCGATGATGCGCGCCACCGGCTCCGCCACCAGCCTGCCGAAATTGGCGACCTTGATGATCGTGCCTGGACGGTTGAAATTGGCTTCCGGATTGAGCGCCTTCAGATAGTTCTCGTCCATATGGAACCGCTCGGCCAGCGCTTCGGTGACGGAGGTGTAACTCAGCCGGTCGAGCTGCGCCTTCTGGCCGTAGTCTTCCGGCACCGAGGCGACATAGGGGCCGGCCGCATCCTCGGGCGTGATGCTGTAGGAGGCGAAGGCATCGCCGCCGGACTGCTCAAGGGCTGCCTGGATGCCGACCACATCGGTCGACCGCAGATTGCTGCCGGTGATCTCGTTGTAGGCGGCGAGCGCCTTGTCGACATTCGAGCCGAAGCGTCCGTCGACGACGCCGGGCGAGGCGCCGGCGCGGTCGAGCAGCACTTGCAACGCGGCGACATCCTGGCGCGCACCGAGTGAAAGCGACGGATCAGTGGCAGTCTTGCCGCCGATCTTTGGGGGC
>NZ_RZSX01001407.1:0-924 GCF_004023105.1 Mesorhizobium sp. M5C.F.Ca.IN.020.32.2.1
GTCATCAAGGGCGATGCGCTGGTGCAAGTCATGGGCGACTGGGCCAAGGGCGAATTCAACGCCGCCAAGAAGACCCCGGGCACCGACTTCCTGTGTTACCGCTTCCCGGGCACCGACGGCAGCGTGGTCTACAACTCCGACATGTTCGGCATGTTCGACGTTCCGGAGGACCGCAAGGCCGCCCAGGTTGCGTTAGCCACCGCCACTTTGTCGAAGAGCTTCCAGTCGGCTTTCAACGTCGTCAAGGGCTCCGTCCCGGCCCGCACCGACGTGCCCGACACCGACTTCGACGCTTGCGGCAAGAAGGGCATGGCCGACCTGAAGGCCGCCAACGAAGGCGGCACGCTGTTCGGTTCGCTGGCGCAAGGCTATGGCGCGCCGCCGGCCGTCGCCAATGCCTATAAGGACGTCGTCTCGAAATTCGTCCACGGCCAGATCAAGACCTCGGACGAGGCCGTGACCCAGCTGGTTAACGCAATCGAAGACGCCAAATAAGAACCGGCATGAAAGGACCTTCCCCGCTCCGGTGGGGAGGTTCCACCAAGCCAGGATGGTCGGCCTCTGGTCGGAATGGCGCCGGCGATCAACCAACACGCCCCGTCTCGACGGGGCTATCCTTCCCCGCCTGGCGGTGAAGGGACCCCGAGAGGGAGGAGCCCATGACAACGGTCGCGACCCAGATCAAGCTGACGCCTGAGCATAATGCGCGTCCGCGCGCCTCGGTGCGTTCGCGCCTGCAGGACGCCCTGCCGAAGATCGTACTGGCGCCAAGCTTTGCGATCACCATCGTCTTCGTCTACGGCTTCATCCTGTGGACGGTCTATCTGTCCTTCACCAACTCCAAGACCTTCCCGTCCTATGCCATATCAGGGCCGCGCGCCTATCAGCGGCTGTGGCGCTGGACTTTCGAGAGCGACCCGCCGT
>NZ_RZSX01001408.1:0-923 GCF_004023105.1 Mesorhizobium sp. M5C.F.Ca.IN.020.32.2.1
CGGCGAGGCCGTCGACATCGAGTTCGCCACCTTCGAGCCGCATCAGCACCGACGGCCTGGCCTCGTCGGGCTGGCTGGAATCGATGCGACCGGAAAATTTCGCCTTGCCGAGAACGAGTTCGAGGTCGCTGAAGGCTTGGCGCTTTCCGGTCAGGTCGACCTTGGCCTTGAAGCCGGCGGCCGGCAGCCGGCGGATCGCTTCGTCGACATCCCTCGACAGCCAGGCGGCAAAGCCGGAAGGCTGCGCCACCGCCAGAAGCAGCGAACCGGTGAAGCCGAAGTGATCCTCGACGCTGAGCATGCCATCTGCTTCCAGCCTGGCACGGCCGGGCAGTGTCGCGGCCAGCGACTTCACTGACCAGCCAGCATCGGCCGGCTCAGCGGAAAGGCGTACGTCGCGAACCGTCGTGTCGCCGGCCACCACCGCCGGCAGCTTCACCTCGACGGTGCCCGGTATGGTCGGCCTCGGCAGCTCGAGCAGAGCCTGCTCCAGCGCCGCGACACGCGCCGACAGCGTCAGCCCGGCGCCGGCCGCGGCGCCGACGGCTTCATCGAACTGTACCTGAGCGCCATCGGCCTCGATCGAAAAGCTTGGGTTCGGCCCAAGCTCGACGGCAGCCTTGCCATCGGCGGTGTATGGGTTGTCGAGCGGCCCGGTCTCGAAGCGGAATTCGTCGACCCCAAGTTGCTGGTGGTCGACCGAAAACTTGCCGTTCAGCCTGAACCCCGGCTCCGGCTTGCCTGCGCTGGCCTTCATCATCTCACCGTCGGTGCCTTGAAGCTGCGCCGAACTCTTGTCGGCACCATTCTTGTCGGACCTTGCGACCTTGAACTGGCCCGAATAGATGGCGGCGCCGTTGACGATGCCGGCATTGCCGTCGGCTTCGATGACCAGCGGATAGGCGTCCGGATCGGCCTTGAGC
>NZ_RZSX01001409.1:0-921 GCF_004023105.1 Mesorhizobium sp. M5C.F.Ca.IN.020.32.2.1
CTTCTCCGTTAGAGCATCGACCCAAAGTGGGAACCGGGTTCGGGAAAATCCAATGCTCAAACGCATATGACAGGCTTGGAATGCAACAAATACAAAAAGTTGAAACTCTCAGGAAACCGAAAGTCGGAACTTTTGTATTGAGGAACCAAGGCCATCCGCGACTCCAGCGTGACAGGCCGGCACTCTAACCACTGAGCTACCCGCGCATAGTCGAGAACGTATCAGCCGCGTTCGTCGTCGGGGCGGTGGATAACCGCCGGTGTGAGGCGTTACTCGCCAGGGGTCGAGAGCCCCTCGGGCTCGAACGTAACCACCGCAAGGCCCAAACAGCCCGGTCGGAAATAGCCATCTGGCCCGCTGTTGAAGCGAATCGCTGCGCTACGTCGCTGTAGAGACGCAGCGCGAAGGAAGAACCGGCACACAGCGATCATCTACCAACTCGTCAGGAACCATGCGGGGAGCAGCGGGTTTGGCTTGGATGCCGACACGTTCGGTCCACCATTCTCCAAGGAGAATACGATGACATTAGCAAGCAAGACCACAGCAGTTGCCGCGGCGTTGGCTATGCTGGCTTCCCCGGCAATATCCCAGACGGACTCACCTGCGCCCGCCGCACCTGCACAGCATCGTGGCTCAGAGCCAGCGCCAGGAGTGAGCGGGCCAACCGACGACTCCATGCGCAATATGATGCGTCAGATGATGACCGAGATGCTGGAGGAGAGAATGCAAGAGCATCGCCGGCCCCGAGCAGAACGACGAGGTGGCGACCGTTGGCATCGCGATTTCCGCAGAGGTCCGCATGACGGGCGCCGAATGGGAGGCGGGATGATGCATGGCGCACGGATGCGAATGATGTTCGCCATAGTGGACGCCGACGGCGATGGTGCGCTTTCTCAAACCGAAGTTCAGGATTTCATCGGG
>NZ_RZSX01000140.1:0-9718 GCF_004023105.1 Mesorhizobium sp. M5C.F.Ca.IN.020.32.2.1
ACCCATCGAGGATGTCTTGACGATGAGCACCCTCATGCGGCGGCCGGCATTTCCAGCAGCCGTTGCGCCGCTGCCGCGACCTGTGCAACCTCGAGCGTGTTCAGGCAATTGAGATGGCTGAGCGGGCAGATTTTCCGGTGGCAGGGCGAACAGGACAGGCCGAGCCAGACCAGTTCGCGCTGCTCGGCGAGGGGCGGCGTATTCTGCGGCGAGGTCGAGCCGTAGACGGCAACGATCGGCGTGCCGACTGCGGCGGCAACATGCATCAGCCCACTGTCGTTCGACACCGCAAGCCTGGCCGCGGCGATCAGGTCGATGGCGTCCTCCAGCCGCGTCTGGCCGGCGAGATCGACGACGCCAGGTGCAAGCGTGGCGATTTCCGCCGTTACGTCGGCGTCGTTCTTCGACCCGAACAGCGCGACCTCAAAACCTTTGGCCATCATGTCGCGGGCAAGGCCGGCATAGCGTTCGCTCGGCCAGCGTTTGGCCGGGCCGAATTCGGCGCCGGGCATCAGCGCGACGAATTTTTTCGCCTCCAGCCCGAAGCGGCCCAGCAATTCCGCCTGGTTTTTTGTATCGACAGCGAGCTTGGGAGCGCGGAACGTGCCCCCTCGCGCGAGGCCGAAATAGGCCTGCGCCGTGCGCCGTTTCAAATGGTCGGGCAAGGGAACGATATCGGTCAGCAGCCCGTAGCGCATTTCCTTGAGATGGCCGACGCGGCGCGGAATGCGGGCAAAGAACGGGACGAGCGCCGACTTCCAGCTCCCAGGCATGACATAGGCGATGCCGTAGTGGCCGCGCAGCAGGCGGCCGAAGCGCCTTCGCATGCGGAATTCCAGCGCGCCGGATTTCAGCGGCAGATCGATCTGCTGGCGTATTTCGGGCATGCGCTTGACCAGTGGCGCCGCCCATGCCGGGGCCAGCACATCGATCGCGGCGTTCGGGTGAAGCTCTCTTAGCGCCGAGAACAGGCACTGCGCCATCACCATGTCGCCCACCCAGCGTGGGCCGATCACGAGGATCGTTGGGCTTTCAGCCATTCGACATAGTCTCTGACGCCGGTTTCCACTGTGCGAAACTGACCATTGTAACCGGCGGCGCGCAACCGGGACATATCAGCTTGCGTAAAACTCTGATAGCTTCCCTTCAGGTGGTCGGGGAAGTCGATGAATTCGATCTCGCCTTTGCCCAGTGTGCCGATCACCGTTTCGGCTATGGCGCGGAACGGCTGGGCAAGGCCGGTGCCGCAGTTGAAGATGCCGCTTGAGCCCCGTTTCCATAGCCACAGATTGACCTCGGCGACATCGCCGACATGGATGAAATCGCGGCTCTGCTCGCCAGGTCCGAAACCGTCATAGGCGCCGAACAGTTTCGGGTTCTGGCCTTGCTCGACCTGATTGAACAGATGGAAGGCGACCGAGGCCATGGCGCCCTTATGCGCCTCGCGCGGTCCATAGACGTTGAAATAGCGCAGGCCCGCAACCGGCGAATGATCGGTATCGAAGACGGTGCGGCGGACATAGTCGTCGAACAGCTTCTTTGAATAGGCATAGACATTGAGCGGGCGTTCGCATTCCGGCTCCTCGCGAAACTCGGCGCCGCCGCCATAGACCGAGGCTGAGGAGGCGTAGAGGAAAGGCACCCGCAGTGTCAGGCAGGCATGCAGCAGCCGCTTCGAATAAGCGTAGTTCACCTGCATCATGAACTTGCCGTTCCATTCGGTGGTCGTCGAGCAGGCGCCCTGGTGGAAGACGGCCTCGATGCGGCCGAGGTCCCTGGCCTCCATCCGCGGCAGGAAATCGTCCTTGTCGAGATAATCGGCGATCTGCAGGTCGGCGAGATTGGCAATCTTGTGGCCGTCGGTCAGGTCGTCGACGACGACGATGTCGCTGATCCCTTCGGCATTGAGCGCGGCGACGATGTTGGAGCCGATCATGCCGGCGCCGCCCGTGACGATGATCATGAAAGCCTCTGGTATCTCGTGCCGATTCCGGCCCTTATAGGGGACGCTTGCGGGGCTGTCGATAAAGCAGGTCGCAATCCGGCGGTTGGGTGAGCGCCACAGTGCCGCCGCAAAGCTTTCGCTTCGTCGACGATCCACCGGCGAGGCACGACAGGAGCAAGGATAATGCCGTCGACCGAACTGCTTATCGCCTTTTTCGCCACCACGGCGATCTTTGCCTACATCCCCGGTCCGGCGATGCTTTACGCTGCTGCGCAAACCATGGCGCGCGGCCGCTGGTCCGGCCTGACGGCGGCGTTGGGTATCCATCTTGGCGGCTATGTGCACGTCGTCGCCGCCGCTGCCGGGTTGTCCGTGCTTTTCCACGCCGTGCCGACGCTCTACATCGCGGTCAAGCTGGCCGGCGCACTCTATCTGATCTGGCTGGGTGTGTCGCTGTTTCGCGCCAGGGCGCAAGACGATGCTGTCATGCCTCGTATTGAGCCGAAATCCGCCCGCCGCGCCTTTTTCGAGAGTATCACCGTCGAGGTGCTCAATCCCAAGACTGCAATCTTCTTCATGGCGTTCCTGCCACAATTCATCGACGCGTCCGCGACGTTTCCCGTCTGGCTCCAATTCCTCGTCCTCGGGACGATCGTCAATCTGATGTTCTCTTCGGCGGATGTCATGTGCGTGGTGCTGGCAGGTGCGCTGGTCACCAAGCTGCGGCGCTCGAGCCACGCGCAGCGCCTCATGCGGCGTGCGGGCGGTGCGGTGCTCGTCGGATTGGGCGTTCATGTGGCTTTGCAGAAAAGCTGATCCGTCAACCGGCGTTGGCTGTGGTCCGTTCGATGCCTGCCGTTGCGCTGGACCGAATTGCGGTATATCGGCTTCGCCATGAACGACCAGCCCGCCAGTCCAGCGCTTTCACAGCTTGGGGACCGGCTCTCATTGCACGTCGCGGATGACATGAGCGAGCAATACCTGCCTTCTCCCGAACCCCTTCACCGCGCCATCTCGCGATTCGGCAACGTCACCGTGCTGGTGGTCGGCGACTTCATTCTCGACCGTTTCGTCAACGGCGTCATCGAGCGGATTTCGCCTGAAGCGCCCATTCCGGTGCTGCGCGGGCGTGGCGAAACGTCGGCGATGGGCGGCGCCGGCAATGTCGTCGCCAACATCGTCTCGCTCGGGGCCACCGCGATACCGGTCTCGGTGATCGGCGCCGATCAGGCCGGCGTCAATCTGATGCGCATTCTCGCCGAGTTTGGCGTCGACACTGGCGGCCTCGCGCAGGACGCGAACCGGATGACCTCGTCGAAAAGCCGCTTCAGCGCGCTCAACCAGCAGGTGCTGCGCTTCGACGAAGAGGAAATCAAGCCGCTGGGCGACGCTGAGCGAGCAACGCTGGTCCGGCATTTCCGCGCCGCGCTCGCGCAAGCCGACATCGTTATCCTGTCCGACTACGGCAAGGGCATGTTGCTCGACGGCGTCGCCGGCGAGCTGATCTCGATCTGCCGCCAGGCGGGAAAACCGGTGCTCGTCGACCCCAAGGGCCGCGATTATGCGTGCTATGCCGGGGCGACGGCGATCACGCCCAATCGCAAGGAACTCGGCGAAGCGGTCGGACGCGCGGTGTTTGGCGATGACGAGATCGTGGCCGCGGCACGTGAGCTGATCTCGGCACACGGCTTCGATTTCGTCGTCGCGACGCGCAGCGAAAAGGGCATGAGCGTCGTCGGCTCGGACGATGCCCGCCACATCGCCACGCAGGCGCGGGAAGTGTTCGACGTTTCAGGCGCCGGCGATACTGTCATCGCGACGTTTGCGCTGGCTCTGGCTGCGGGCGCCGACCGCGTCATTGCCGCCGCCATTGCCAACGCGGCGGGTGGCGTGGTGGTTGGAAAGCGCGGCACCGCGCGGCTGACGGTCGAAGAGCTTACCGGCGCGCTGTTTCGCTCGCACGGCCCGATTGCCCATAAGGACGCAATCCTCGATGCCGCTGCCGCTGCAAGGCTGGTGGCGACGTGGAAGGACGAAGGCCTGAGTGTCGGTTTCACCAATGGCTGCTTCGATATCCTTCACGCCGGCCATGTCAGCCTTTTGCACGCGGCACGCAGCCAATGCGACCGGCTGGTTCTGGGCCTCAACAGCGATGCCTCGGTGCGCCGGCTGAAAGGGCCGGGACGCCCGGTCAACGACGAGCATGACCGCGCCTGCGTGCTTGCGGCGCTTGCCTCGGTCGACGCCGTCGTCGTCTTCGAGGAGGACACGCCGCTCGCGCTGATCGAGGCGCTCAAGCCCGACATACTGGTCAAGGGCGCCGACTATACGATCGATCAGGTGGTCGGTGCCGAAATCGTGCGAAAGGCGGGCGGCCGCGTCGTGCTGGTCGATCTCGTCGTCGGCAAGAGCACGACCGGCACCATCGGCAAGTTGCGCGCCGGCAGTACAAACTGAGGTTTTCATGTCTGAACTGAACGAATACCTGGTCCGCTCGGCGGCCGCGATCACCGCGATGGTCGAGCGCGACCTCACCAGCGAGATGGAGCGGGCGGTGACCGCCGTCGTCGCGGCGCTTTCGCAAGGCAAGGCGCTGCTGATCTGCGGCAATGGCGGTTCGGCCAGCGATGCCATCCACATCGCCGGCGAACTGGTCGGCCGCTTCCTGAAGGAGCGCAAGGCCTACAACGTCATCGCACTGCCGGCCAATGCGGCGGTGCTGACCGCCTGGGGCAATGATTACGGCTTCGACACGGTGTTTTCACGCCAGGTCGAGGCACATGGCGCGGCGGGTGCTGTGCTGCTCGCCATCTCGACCAGCGGCAACTCGGCCAGCACCCTTGCCGCCGCCGAACAGGCGCGCATGATGGAGATGACGGTGATCAGCCTGACCGGCGACACCGGCGGCAAGCTCAAGCCGCTCTCCGACATCCTGCTCAACGTGCCCTCGACCTCGACACCGATCATCCAGCAGGGGCATCTTTGTCTCTATCATCATCTGTGCGAAATGGTCGAAGCGCGCCTCTGTGATGGCTGACAGGGAGGCTGTCACGACCTCGCAGCCGTATCAGCTCGAAGAGCCGGGGCTCTGGGTCGAACGGATCGGTACTGCGGCCTTTCCAGCTGGCACGCCGGCGCTGTTCCTCGACCGCGACGGCACCATCAACGTCGATAGCGGCTATCCCAGCGATCCGGCCGACATAGTGCTGCGGCCGGAGATGCTGCCGGTAATCCGAACGGCCAACATCGTCGGCCTTCCTGCGATCGTAGTCTCCAACCAGTCGGGCATTGCCCGCGGCTATTTCGGCTGGCCGGATTTCGCCGCAGTCAATGCCTGGCTGCTAGCGCTTCTCGAAGCGCAGAATTGCCGGATCGATCTGGTGCTCGCCTGCGCCTACCATTCGAGCGGGACGGGTGAACTCGCAGTAGGTGACCACCCGATGCGCAAGCCCAATCCGGGCATGCTTCTGCGCGCCCGCGATCTGCTGGGCGTGGATATCAGCCGATCGATCATCGTCGGCGACAAGGCTGATGATATGGAAGCCGGACGGCGAGCCGGGCTATGCGAAGGCTGGCTGGTGCACGGCAGATCAAATCGGACTTCTGGCGATGGTATGTTCGCGACGCGCAAACTGACGACGAGCAACGATCACAGCAAACTCTGCGAGACCATCGCCGAACTCGGGGGGATTAGGTTCTCATTTCGCTGAAAGCCACCAGGCCTTCGTCCTTGACGCGACGGATGGTCAGTGCGGTGCGCACCGTGTCGACATTCGGCGCCGAGGCCAGTTCCTCGATGACGAAAGTCTGAAAGGCGCCGAGGTCGCTCGCCACGCAATGCAGCAGGAAATCGGATTCGCCCGATACCATCCAGGCGTCGCGCACGATCGGCCAACCGCGGGTGCGTTCGGCGAAGGTTTTCAGCTCCGCATCGGCCTGGTGATGCAGGCCGATGAGGCAGAAGGCGACGACATCCAGGCCGAGCGCCGGCGCATTGAGCAGGGCGCGATAGCCGCGGATGATGCCGGTCTCTTCCAGCCGCCTGACACGGCGCAGGCATGGCGGCGCCGAAATGCCGACGCGGCCGGACAGCTCGACATTGGTCATGCGCCCGTCGTGCTGAAGCTCGCGCAGGATCTTCCAGTCGATGGCGTCGAGATCGGCTTTGAGCGGCATGGATACCTTCGGCGCTTCACGCAAGAATCTTTCGTGATCTTGTAATTAAACGACTTCGGTGTCCATTCCATCCCTCAGTCGGTGATTTTCGGACAGTCACCGCGCAAGATGTTCATGGATCGTCTGTTTGTGCGGAAGCTTTCCGGGGACGACGGCGCGGTCGTCTTGCTGGCGTCGCCTGCAACACCTAGATTAGGGGCCGATATTGATCCTTGTGCCGGACGCTTCATTCGGGTCCGGTTGTTGTGAAAGCCCGTCCATGACCACCAAGCACGCGCCTGTTCTCATCATCGGCTCCGGTCCCGCTGGCTATACGGCGGCAATCTACGCCGCCCGCGCCATGCTGAAGCCGATGCTCGTCGCCGGCCTGCAGCAGGGCGGTCAGTTGATGATCACCACCGATGTCGAAAACTATCCGGGCTTCGCCGATCCGATCCAGGGTCCGTGGCTGATGGAACAAATGCTGAAGCAGGCCGAGCATGTCGGCACCGACGTCATCAACGACATCATCACTGAGGTCGACCTCAATGTGCGGCCGTTCCGCGCCAAGGGCGATTCCGGCACCACCTATACAGCCGACGCGCTGATCATCGCCACCGGCGCGCAGGCGAAATGGCTGGGTATCCCGAGCGAACAGACCTTCATGGGCTTCGGCGTATCGGCCTGCGCCACCTGCGACGGCTTCTTCTATCGCGGCAAGGATGTCGCCGTGATCGGCGGCGGCAATTCGGCGGTGGAGGAGGCGCTCTATCTTTCCAATCTGGCAAAGAGCGTGACGGTCATCCACCGGCGCAGCGACTTCCGCGCCGAGCGCATCCTGAGCGAGCGGCTGTTCAAGAAGGACAATGTCCGCGTCATCTGGGACACCGTCGTTGACGAGATCACCGGTCAGTCCGGCAAGATGCCGCTGCCGCCGTCGGTGGAGGGACTGAAGCTGCGCAATCTGGTGAGCGGTCAGGAGATGCATCTGACGGTCGACGGCGTATTCGTGGCGATCGGCCATGCGCCGGCGGTTGAGCTGTTCGCTGGCAAGCTAAAGCAGAAGCCGAACGGCTATCTGTGGACGGCGCCGGATTCGACCTGCACCGACGTGCCGGGCGTGTTCGCCGCCGGCGACGTGACCGACGACATCTACCGCCAGGCAGTGACGGCGGCGGGGCTCGGCTGCATGGCCGCGCTCGAGGCGGAAAAGTACCTCGCCGGGATCGAAGTTCACCGCGAAGCGGCGGAGTAAGGAAGCGGCCGAGAAAAGCCGCGCAAAAGCCTAATTTTTCATTCAAACGCCAAAAAAACAGAGCGAGGGGCATCATGGCGTTGGACTGGGACAAGCTACGCGTGTTTCACGCTGCGGCGGAAGCTGGGTCGTTCACCCATGCCGCCGAGACACTGCATCTGTCGCAATCGGCGATCTCGCGGCAGGTCAGCGCGCTCGAACATGACGTCGGCGTGCCGCTGTTCAATCGCCATGCCCGCGGCCTGGTGCTGACCGAGCAGGGTGAGATGCTGTTCCGCACGGCGCATGACGTGCTGATGAAGCTGGAGACGATCAAGTCGCGGCTGACCGAGGCCAAGGATCGGCCCTCCGGCGTGCTCAGGGTGACGACCACGGTCGGGCTCGGTGCCGGCTGGCTGACCGAGCGCGTGCAGGAATTCATCGAGCTCTATCCCGAGATCAGCCTGCAGTTGATCCTGGCGAACGAGGAACTCGACCTCACCATGCGCCGGGCGGACTGCGCGATCCGGCTGCGCCAGCCGCAGCAGCCTGATCTCATCCAGCGCCGCCTGTTCACCGTGCATTTCCATCTCTACGCCGCTCCTTCTTACGTCAACAAGTATGGCAAGCCGGCGTCGATCGCCGAGTTGAAGAGCCATCGCATCGTCACCTTCGGCGTGCCGGTGCCGGCGCATTTGTCGGAATTGAATTGGCTGGAAACGGTCGGCGATTTCGAAGGCGGGCAAAGGGTGCCGACGCTGCAGATCAACGACATATTGTCGATAAAGCGCGCGGTACAGGGTGGCGCCGGCATCGCCATGCTGCCCGACTATGTGGTCAGCAAGGACTCAGGGCTGGTGCAATTGCTGCCGGAGACCGAAGTGCCGTCCTTCGACACCTATTTCGCTTATCCCGATGCGATGAAGAACCAGGCGAAACTGCACGTCTTCCGAGATTTCATTATCGCCAAGGCCCGAAGCTGGTCGTTCTAACTTTCAGAAAATCGCTTCCGCCTTGCACCGCCGACGACAACTCTTACTGGCAGCGCCATGGGGTCAGGCGGGGCAGCCAGCCTGGGACGGCGCGGCGGTAGGCCTCGTAGCCGGCGCCATAGCGGCGGGCAAGCGTCGGTTCCTCGTAGAACTTCACGAACGAGACCATGGCGATGGCGGCGATAGTGGCATAGGCGACGAGAGCCCAGCTCGAAAACAACAGTGCCTGGCCAAGGATGATCGACAGCACCGCCACATACATCGGGTTGCGGACATGGCGGTAGATACCACCGACAACCAGTTGCTCGGTCGGCGCAACCGGGGCGGGCGTGCCCAGGCCTTCGAAAGCAAAACGGGCGAAGGCATGAAGCAGCAAGGCCGCTGCGACCACAATCAGGACCCAGCCGAACGGGACCAAGCCGGGCTGGGTCGACCATGGCAGACGATAGCGATCGGTCAACAGCCAGGGCAGCAATCCCGCGACCATGCCGGGCGCTGCGATGAAGAATAGCGCGCTGCCGGCGATCGCCTGACGTGTCCTCATCGAGGCTTCCTTCCAGAGCGACGTGCGTCCACTTGGACGCACAAAATACGGTCTAGCACTTGAAATCTACGCATCGTGCCTTCCGAAAAGCGATTCCTATCTCGGGCCGATGCGGCTGCTGCAAAAATAAACGCGTATTGCCTGATTCGACGTCGTTCGTTGTTTTTGCGTTTCGGGCCGAGAATTGGCTCTGATTCGCTATTTCCCAATGATCTTTGCCTGGCCGTGCACCGCATTTCGACGATTCTGCTGGTCCTATGAGGCCAAGGAATGGGTTAGACCACAGCCTGTGTCATTTTGCATGCGTGTGTTGCAAAATAGATGCTTGTTTCTTGAGCATGATGAGCACATATATAGATCATCTCCTGGGCGCGTTCTCCTCCCATTAGCGCCCTCGAGTGTTCCCCTCTGGAGGTTAGCCCTAACAGGCACTTCCAATCAAACTCAGCCGGATCTTCATTGATCCGGCTTTTTTGTTGCCCGAAACCTGCTGGCGCTGAGGGAAAGCCGACCGAAATTGTCACGTAACAGTGACATGTAACCTCAGGTAACCTATCACAGGCGCCCAGCATCGACTAAGCAGATCATAGGACGCGGTGTGGTTCGTGCGGGAGATGGGGGCATCACTCGGGCGATCCGGGCTCAGGCGGCTACCGCGTCCGAACCATTCTTCCGCTGAGGCCGTCAGGCGCTGGCGGCATGTGCGGCGGACCTGCCGTTTCGCCTCCCACGAAGACGGTCCGCAAGAGAGCGGCGTCCGGATCATTCCGGACGCCGTTTCCTTGTGTTCTGCAGCCTGCGATACTGGCGCCAAAATCCAGTGTCAGGCGGCCTTGCCGTTGGTGTTC
>NZ_RZSX01001410.1:0-917 GCF_004023105.1 Mesorhizobium sp. M5C.F.Ca.IN.020.32.2.1
GTATACCGCCACAAAGGCGTGTCGAAATGTATTGCACCTGAAAAAACTCGGAAAACTCAAGGAACGCCGCTTCCGACGAGCCGTCAGACTATTCCGGTGGGCGGCGCATGTAGCACAATTCTTGCGCCAAAACGGCTATTCCGGTTATGCTTCGCAAATCATCGGAAACAGCGTGATTCCGACGTGTGCATTCTAACGTTTTAAGACGGAGAGACAGACCGGCCCAGAAAAAGAAAAACCGCTCCCGAACGAAAATCCGGAAGCGGGTTTGCAATGAAAAAATAAGCCAAAACCTTTCTCGCAAACCCTCCCTTCCTTGTCAACTGAGAAACACCGCTTCGGTGAACGGGGAAGCTTTGCCTGGTCCCTAACAAAGGAGACGAGGACATGGGTGACCCCCATACGGATCGGCGGCCAATCGGTCGCCGAGTGACGCCACAACGTGCCGATTACCGGCGACTGGCACAGTCGGCCGAGATCGGAACGGTGACGCGCGGCCAGCTTGCCGTGCTTGCACAAAACCTCACTTGCACTGGATTGATCAGCGCGACCGAAAGCCATCTTTTGGTGACTCTGGTCAACACGGCCCCGGCCGAGGCCTTCGACAAGTCCGGCCGTCCGATCATCTTCAAGTCCAACCAGCAGCTCGGCTTCGAGATCGGCCGCTCAGCCGGTCGTGTGAGCCGTATGCTGTCCCGCCTTTTCGACGCTGGCTTGATCACGATGCAGGATAGCGGCAATTACAAGCGCTACCCGGTGCGCAATGGTGATGGTGCGATTGTAGACGGTTGTGGCATCGACATGCGGATCCTCATCGCCCGCTATCGCGAACTCGACCAGCTCGTGCGGCAGGCCAAGGCCGAAAAATCGGCTGCGAGCGCAGCATTGCGCCGCTATCGCGGCGCGCTGCGCAACCT
>NZ_RZSX01001411.1:0-915 GCF_004023105.1 Mesorhizobium sp. M5C.F.Ca.IN.020.32.2.1
ACCATGCCGATGTTCTCGCCGAGCTGCGGCTCGACCAGGATGATCGCCGGGCCTGCGGCAGGAGGGAGGTCGTTGCTGGCTTGCATGGCTGTCAATGAACTGCTGTTTGCGGCATTTCAGCGTCCCCTGCCATATCCGGCCGCGAAAATGAAGCTTTCACAAAGAGTGGCCGATGGCGATGGTGAAGCACGCCCGCGCGGATCGCCGTTTGCGCGGCCAAAAATGCTTTGATATACGGGCCCATTCCCGGCCGAAAGCCATGCGGGCAAGGCCGTTCCGATCCCAACAATGAGGCATTCTTTCCATGGCGAAGATCAAGGTGGCGAACCCGGTCGTCGAACTCGACGGCGACGAGATGACCCGCATCATCTGGCAGTTCATCAAGGACAAGCTGATCCACCCCTATCTCGATCTGAAGCTTGAATATTACGACCTCGGCGTCGAGCACCGCGACGCCACCAACGACCAGGTGACCATCGAGGCGGCCAATGCCATCAAGAAACACGGCGTCGGCGTGAAATGCGCGACGATCACGCCCGACGAGCAGCGCGTCGAAGAATTCAAGCTGAAGAAGATGTGGAAGTCGCCGAACGGCACGATCCGCAACATCCTCGGCGGCACCATCTTTCGCGAGCCGATCATCATGAAGAACGTGCCGCGGCTGGTGCCCGGCTGGACCAAGCCGATCATCGTCGGCCGTCATGCTTTCGGCGACCAGTACCGCGCCACCGACTTCCGCTTTCCCGGCAAGGGCAAGCTGACGATCAAGTTCGTCGGCGAGGACGGCAATGTGATCGAGCATGACGTGTTCGATGCGCCGGCCGCCGGCGTCGCCATGGCAATGTACAACCTCGACGAGTCGATCCGGGAATTCGCCCGCGCCTCGCTGAATTACGGCCTGCTGCGCAATTATCC
>NZ_RZSX01001412.1:0-915 GCF_004023105.1 Mesorhizobium sp. M5C.F.Ca.IN.020.32.2.1
CAATGTTCGGGTTCGTCGCACACAAAGCGGTAGATCATCGCGTAGGCGGCACCGCAATGCGTGTCCCAGCGCGCCGTGTTGCAGAGCGACAGCATGTAGAAGGGATGAAAGGAGATCATGCCGGCAAGCCCGTCATAATAGCCCTTTGCCGCATGAATCGGCTTCGATCCCCGCACCTTCTCCGCCGGCTCGCCGGTGAAGCGCAGCGTGCCCGGTATGCCGTGCCGCTGCATCGCCGCTTTGGTTGCCAAAAGCCCGCCAAGGCTGGCAATACCGAGGCCGGAATGCGGATCGGTGTGGCCGCCGGCCTGTTCGCCGAGGCCCGGGCGCGGACGCCTCACTGTCGCCGCATCCTGGCAATTGCCGGGTACGGCGTCATACTCGGCATACATGCCGATGGTCGGCCCGGCGCCGTTGGTCCAATGGGCGCAGAAGGCGGTGGGCATGCCGCCAGAGCCTTCCTCCACAGAAAAGCCTTCGTGCTTCAGACGTTCCACATACCAGGCGGCCGACTGGTATTCGCGCCAGGCGGTCTCGCCGAAATCGAAGATCGTCCGCGTCCACGCCGACAGCGACGGCTGGATGTCATCCAGACAGGCAAGCGCGGTCGCTTGGGCCGAGTTCGTCACCGGTTCCTCCATGGACGAGAAGAAAGCAGTGAAGCGCCTCGCCAAAAAGTGATATGTTTTCCCGGCTCATGCAAATTCGGTTCACCTCTTGAGAATTCCATCGACGCAGGCGCTGCGCGCCCTCGACAGTTTTGCCCGTCACGGCAGCGTCTGGCGCGCTGCTGACGAACTGCATCTGACCCGCAGCGCCGTCAGCCATCAGCTTCGCCTGCTCGAACGCGATCTCGGCTTCGATCTGCTCGAGCGCATCGGCAAGGGCGTGGCGCTCACTCCGCGCGGCCAGCGC
>NZ_RZSX01001413.1:0-911 GCF_004023105.1 Mesorhizobium sp. M5C.F.Ca.IN.020.32.2.1
CTGCTGCTTCTCGGCCTTATCGGCGATCGCCGGGCGCTCCTTCAGCGAACCCGGCGATCGCCGATAAGGCCGAGAAGCAGCAGAGCGGAAGCAAGCGCGCGCACGGTCTCGCCAGCAAAGCCGGTCTGACGGGAAGCGACGGAGGTGGCGCGGTTGATCATGGCGGTTTTCATACAGGAGCAGCCAAAGAGAGGCAAGTGGGGCCGAACGACTGGCGTTTCCTATACCTACACGACGCAGTCCTGCGCGACTTGGGCTGGTCCTTCAGCGGCCGCGAGCAGATTGCGTCGCGCCTGATCCATTTAGGTGACAGCGCCGCAGGTCTTTCTGGAGCCGCAAATTACCTCTATTCCCTCAGACTTCGCGCCACCAGCCGCGCCACGCTCGGTCCGACCAGCAGCACGACGAGGAAGCGGGCCGATTGCAGCGCCATGACGAAGGAGATGTCGACGTGCTGTGCGGCGGCGGCGATGATGGCGACGCTGTCCATGCCGCCGGGGCTGGTCGCCAGATAGGCGGTCAGCGGATCGATGCCGAGCACATGACTGATCATGAAGCCGAGACCGCCGCAGAAGGCGATGAGGATGATGATCGAACCGACGATCTGCGGCAGCGCCCGCGTCGCGTGCTGCAGAATTGCCCTGGTGAAATTCAGGCCGATGGTCCAGCCGATCATCGTATAGCCGAGGGCAAGCAGCCAAGGCGGCAACTGCATCGGCACGCCTAGTCCGAGATGCACAGCAGTGCCGAAAATGAAGGTGCCGAGGAAGAAGGGTGACGGCAGCCTGAGCAGCTTTCCGATGAGGCTGCCGACGAGCGCCACGCCAAGTGTCCCGGCAAAGGCTGTTGGATCGATCGGCGGGAACCAGATGACGGCCGGGACCTCGATGCCTGATGTGTCGACCCACATC
>NZ_RZSX01001414.1:0-909 GCF_004023105.1 Mesorhizobium sp. M5C.F.Ca.IN.020.32.2.1
CTTGTCGACCCTTGCGGGTGTATGAACGTCTTCGGCGAAGGCCTGCAGAAGCCCATAGGCGTGAAGCGTCACTAGGCCGGCGGCCAGGATCACGAATATAAACACAAAAAAGGCTGATTCCGCCTTGTGAAAACGCATCTGCTCCCCGTTGGAAAATTCCCAAAGGCGTTATGGCATGGACGGGCTTACGGAGGGTTAATTAGGACAACTTCGACGGGAAGTCTCCCCTCAAAATCAACTTTTCAGGTTGCACTTGAAAGGGGATCCGAGATCGTGGATTCCACACGATCACCAGGGCGCAATCTCATCCATTCCGGACCCAACTGATGCCTGAACCAGGTCGCCTGGCGCTTGGCATATTGTCGCGTCGCGATCTTCGCGCGCTCGATCGCTTCGGGGAAACTCAACTCGCCGGCCATTGCGGCCTGGAGTTCGCGAACGCCGATCGCTTTCATCGCCGGCAAGTCGGGATCGAGGCCAAGGTCGGTCAGCCGCCTGACCTCGTCGAGAGCGCCCTTCTCCAGCATGCGGTCGAACCGCGCCTCGATCCGCTCCACCAGCTCCGCTCGGTCCGGTTCGATCACAAAGAAACGCGTGCTGGCCCTGTCGATCAGTGGACGGCCGCGCGCCGCCTGCCATTCCAGGATGGAACGGCCCGATGCGTCGAGCACCTCCAGCGCCCGCACGATGCGCTGGCCGTCGGTCGGCTTCAGCATCATGCCGGTTGCGGAATCCTCGCGCAGCAGGATGCGGTGCAGCTTGGCTGCGCCCTGCTCCTGGAGTTCGTAGCGCCAGCGATCACGGATCGACTGCGGAATGTCGGGCATTTCCGAAATGCCTTCCGCAAGCGCCCGAAAATAAAGCCCCGTACCACCGACGAAAATCACCGGCCGTTCGAAGAACGTGCCG
>NZ_RZSX01001415.1:0-907 GCF_004023105.1 Mesorhizobium sp. M5C.F.Ca.IN.020.32.2.1
AGACCGGACTGGTGGGCGAATAAAGGCCTGGGACGATCAGAATGAGAGCGGTGACCTTGTCCGGGTGCCTGAGTACTAGTTCGACCGCAGAACGCGCGCCCGCCGAAACGCCGACGACCACCGCTTTGGGAACGTTCAGTTTGGACAGCAGCGCCGCGTGCGCATCGGCCTGCGCGGCTGGAGAGGTATCCTGCGGAACGGGCGTGCGCAAATAGCCGAAGCGCGACGGCGCGATGACCCGAAAGCCCTCACCCACAAAATTGGCTGCATTGGCAAGGCCTTGGTCAAAGCCGCCACCGGCGCCGTGGATCGATAAGAGCGGAGTACCCACGCCACTGTCGGCGTATTCGATTGGGCCTATGTCGAGCTTGGCGACCACACTGCCGCGGCTGGCAGCGTCGCGCATACGGCCAAGCTCGTTCTTGTAAAGCAAGAAAGCCACACCCGCCGTGGCCACTATGGCCATAGACATGGCCAGCAGGAAACCACCAATTCGTCTCATTGGAAAAAGCTCCACAAAGGACAGACGAATATTGGCATATCTCGCTTGAAAGCAGGTTGATTTACCTCAATTTCCCTGAGTGACAGCATCGGCCGGTGTATTCGGATGCTATCAATTGTGGGAGGCGGAAGCCGGTCCCCCGACTCTCCCGAGTTGTGCACGGTACATCCGGAAAACCGTTCGGCTTCGCTCCCCAAGCGGCCTGACGATCCAGGGTTCGTGCAGCACAGGGCCAGACCACTAGCGCTTCTCGAGCGCTAGGTAGTTTCCCGTAGGGACATAACCGAATTTCGCGACCCGCGGATTCGCGCGATTGCTGGTGTCACGGATCAACCGGGAAAACAGCCATGCACGCCCAATCGACCTCCAGAATTTCACTGCCGTCGCACTCCGTGCAGCCGAGCC
>NZ_RZSX01001416.1:0-904 GCF_004023105.1 Mesorhizobium sp. M5C.F.Ca.IN.020.32.2.1
GAATAATGGTCGACATCAACCAGATCCCGACCCGGCGCCCGTTCCATCGCCGCCGCAAGACCTGCCCGTTCTCCGGAGCCAACGCGCCCAAGATCGACTACAAGGACGTACGTCTTCTGCAGCGCTACATTTCCGAGCGCGGCAAGATCGTGCCGTCGCGCATCACCGCCGTCAGCCAGAAGAAGCAGCGCGAACTCGCCAAGGCGATCAAGCGCGCCCGCTTCCTCGGACTGCTGCCCTACGTGGTTCGCTAACACTCTTTCAGCGGGCGGTTCGCCGCCCGCTCTTCCCAACGGTGACGGGCGCCGCAGGGCTGAACTTGATTGATGCATGTCGTTGTCCCAAAACCGGGGCCACTTTTGGGCGACATGCATTGAAAATCCCGGGTTGAGGCGAGACCTCTAACTGCCGCGACAGGCAGGACAGCGACATAGGCGGCAACGCCCTCAGCTTCCTGACCTGTTCCAGACAATTCGGCGTCGATGCCAGTGATTGGCGCCCAAACGAAGGAACAAAACTATGGACGTCATTCTTCTCGAGCGCGTTTCCCGCCTCGGTCAGATGGGCGATACCGTCAAGGTCAAGGATGGATTCGCCCGCAACTTCCTGCTGCCGCAGGGCAAGGCGCTGCGCGCCAACGAAGCCAACAAGAAGAAATTCGACGGCCAGCGAGCCCAGCTCGAAGCCCGCAACCTCGAGCGCAAGTCCGAGGCCATGCAGATTTCGGAAAAGCTCGACGGCAAGAGCTTCATCGCCGTACGTTCGGCCGGCGAAACCGGCCAACTCTACGGCTCGGTGTCGACCCGCGACATCGCAGAGCTTTTGACGGCGGAAGGCTTTTCGGTCAACCGCAACCAGATCCTGCTCAACCAGCCGATCAAGACCATCGGCCTTACCAATGTGG
>NZ_RZSX01001417.1:0-902 GCF_004023105.1 Mesorhizobium sp. M5C.F.Ca.IN.020.32.2.1
GCCAAGGACATCCGCCGCCCGGACGGCAGCGTGATCCGTTTCGACAAGAACGCGGCCGTTCTCGTCGACAACAAGAAGGAGCCGATCGGCACGCGTATCTTCGGACCGGTTCCGCGCGAACTCCGCGCCAAGAACCACATGAAGATCATCTCGCTCGCGCCTGAAGTGCTGTAAGGAGCCGGACCAATGCAGAAGATTAGAAAAGGCGACAAGGTGGTCGTGCTGGCCGGCAAGGACAAGGGCCGTTCGGGCGAAGTCCTCTCGGTACAGCCGAAGGAAGACACCGCGCTGGTGCGCGGCGTCAACATGATCCGTCGTCACCAGAAGCAGTCCCAGTCCCAAGAGGGCGGGATCATTACCAAGGAAGCGCCGATCCAACTGTCGAACATCGCGCTGGCCGACCCCAAGGATGGCAAGCCGACCCGTGTCGGTTTCATCTTCCAGAAGGACGGCAAGAAGGTGCGCGTCGCCAAGCGCTCGGGAGAAGTCATCAATGGCTAAGGCTCAAACCAAGCAGGCGACTGCCCAGAACACGCCGCGCCTCAAGCAGGTCTACAACGAGACCATTCGTAAGGCTCTGCAGGAGCAGTTCGGCTACGAGAACGAGATGCAGGTTCCGCGCATCGACAAGATCGTGCTGAACATGGGCGTCGGCGAAGCGACCGGCGATTCGAAGAAGCCTTCGATCGCGGCGGAAGATCTTGCGCTGATCGCCGGCCAGAAGGCCGTCGTCACCCATGCGCGCAACTCGATCGCCGGCTTCAAGGTCCGCGAAAAGATGCCGATCGGCGCCAAGGTCACGCTGCGCAAGGAACGCATGTATGAGTTCCTCGACCGTCTCGTGAACATCGCGCTGCCGCGCGTCCGCGACTTCCGCGGGCTCAATCCGAAGAGCTTCGATG
>NZ_RZSX01001418.1:0-901 GCF_004023105.1 Mesorhizobium sp. M5C.F.Ca.IN.020.32.2.1
TGGTGGTGGAGGATGAAGAGCCGCTGGGCGTCCTCCTCCGCTACAATCTGGAATCCGAAGGCTATCAGGTCGAGGTGGTGACGCGCGGCGACGAGGCCGAAATCCGGCTGCAGGAAAATGTGCCCGATCTTCTGGTGCTCGACTGGATGGTGCCGGCGGTTTCGGGCATCGAGCTTTGCCGGCGCCTTCGGGTGCGTCCCGAAACCGAGCGGCTGCCGATCATCATGCTGACCGCGCGCGGCGAGGAGAGTGACCGGGTGCGCGGCCTTTCCACCGGAGCCGACGACTATCTGGTCAAGCCGTTCTCGACACCGGAATTCATGGCCAGGGTCAAGGCGCTGCTGCGCCGCGCCAAGCCGGAAGTACTGTCCAGCGTGCTGAAGGTCGGCGACATCATGCTCGATCGCGAATCGCACAGGGTCTATCGCAAAAAGAGCGAGATCCGGCTCGGGCCGACCGAATTCCGGCTGCTCGAATTCATGATGCGGCACCCGGGTCGGGTCTTCTCGCGCAGCCAGTTGCTCGACAATGTCTGGGGCGAGACGATCTACATCGACGAGCGCACGGTGGACGTCCATGTCGGCCGGTTGCGCAAGGCAGTCAACAACGGCCGCATGCCCGATGTCATCCGCACCATCCGCGGCGCGGGCTATGCGATCAGGGAAGACTAGGGATGTGCTGATATTCAGGTGATGCCGGCCTGCGAACGCCGGCTTCCTGCGCTTCCGGTGCTCACGTACCAAAAAGTACGCTCCGCTCCGGTTCTCGGAACCCACTCTCGACTCGGCCTGACCTGAATCTCAACACCACCCCAAGTCGCGATCCGGTGATCCCTGCCTTCGGGTTCAAGCCACGTTCTTTCCGACCGAGCCGGCTCGTGCCTGGATGCTCGGCGCGAAGA
>NZ_RZSX01001419.1:0-899 GCF_004023105.1 Mesorhizobium sp. M5C.F.Ca.IN.020.32.2.1
GTACAGTAAGATCGCCGTCATTTGAAATCGGGACCAGTCACAGGTATGTGTTTCGGTCATCCGACTGTTATGCCGGGCCATGGCCAAGGGGACTGTTCGTGATCAAGCGTTTCATCATTGCCCTCATTCTGCTCGTGCTGGTGTGCGGCGGCATCGTCGGCTTCAATTTGTTCCGCGACAATGCAATGCAGCAATTCTTCGCCACGATGAAACCGCCTGCCGCGACCGTGTCGACGATGATCGTCAAGCCGACGGAGTGGACGCCGGGCGTCGAGGCGATCGGCACTGTCAGTGCGGTCCGCGGCGTCGATCTAACCGTCGAAACCGCCGGAATCGTCAAGGACATCCTATTTCACGCCAATCAGAAGGTTGAAGCCAACGCGGTTCTCCTTCAGCTCGACGATGCCGCCGAGCGCGCCGATCTCGATGCGACGAAGGCGCAAGCGGCGCTCGACCAGACAGCGTTGACACGCGCCCTTGAATTGCAGAAACGCGGTGTCGGCTCGGAATCGACCCTCGACTCGGCGCGCGCAGCCGCATCGGCCTCCACTTCACAGGTCAACAGGCTTCAGGCGGTGCTCGAGCAGAAGCTGCTGACCGCGCCCTTCGGCGGCACAGTGGGTATCCCCAGGATCGATCTCGGCCAGTATCTCTCACCCGGCACTTCCGTAGCCACCCTGCAGGATCTGGAAACGATGCGGGCCGATTTCTCGGTTCCCGAACAGCAGCTTCCGCTGCTGAAGATCGGCCAGACGGTGCGGCTGGGCATTGGCGACGGCGAGCTGCCGTTCGCCGGCACCATTCGCGGTATCGACCCGAAGATCGACCCGACCAGCCGGCTGGTGACGGTCAGGGCCGAGGTCGCCAACCCCGAAGGCAAGCTGACTCCTGGCCAGTTC
>NZ_RZSX01000141.1:0-9658 GCF_004023105.1 Mesorhizobium sp. M5C.F.Ca.IN.020.32.2.1
GTCCCGAAGCATGCAGTCGCATCAGCGAGACCACCAGCGCGTCCTTTCCCGGCAGCGGCACGAAGAAGCCGACCTCTTCGGCCAGTTTGGTCTGGCTATAGTAGGAGCGGTAATATTCGCTGGCATAGAAGCGGTCCGGCGCCAGCTCGCGCATGCGCCAAAAACCTTCCTTGCGCTCGACCGCCGCGTGGTGGAACGGGTCGAGCAGATAAGGCCCCTCCTGATAGAGCGCTACGAAGACGTGGCTTTCGGCTGGCGAGAACGTCTCGAACAGCAGCGGCGGGCGCGAGGCGCCGCGATACCCGAAGACCACACAGTGATCGAAGCTGACATGCTGCCGGAGCCAGGTGACCATCGCCTTGCCGAAAAGCTCGCCGCTCGTCTCCCGTGTCGCAGCGATGAGCGCAGCGAGCTGGTTGTATTCGTCGCTGCGCGATACGTTCAATTTATACCCCTTTAAATGAGAAAATAGACCAAGTATACCACCCGCGAGGTATATACTAGTCACCGTTGGCTCTGATAGCGTCGTGAAAATCGCCTTCGCTGGAGCCCGCAGCTTTGACCGCAGTACCCGATATCGAGTTTCGCGGGGTCACCAAACGCTACGGCAGCGTGACTGCGGTCAGCGGCATCGATCTTGCCATCCCGCCATCTGCCTTTGTCGCTCTGCTCGGGCCGTCCGGCTGCGGCAAGACAACCTGCCTGCGCATGATCGGCGGCTTCGAACAGCCGAGCGAAGGTGCGGTGTTCATCCGCGGCCGCGATATGGCCGGCACGCCGCCCTACCGGCGGCCGGTCAACATGGTGTTCCAGCAATATGCGCTGTTCCCGCATCTGGATGTCGAGGACAACATCGCCTATGGGCTGCGCCAGGCGCGGCCGCGGTTGGCGCCGCGGGAGATCAGCCTGAGGGCAGGCGAGGCGCTCGCCATGGTGCGGCTTGCCGGCTACGGCCGCCGCAAGATCCACGAGCTTTCCGGCGGCCAGCAGCAGCGTGTCGCCCTGGCGCGCGCGCTGGTCAACAAGCCGGCGGTGCTGCTGCTCGACGAGCCGCTGGCGGCGCTCGACAAGAAGTTGCGCACAGACATGCAGATCGAGTTGCAGAACCTGCAGCGCGAGATCGGCATCACCTTCGTCCTTGTCACGCACGACCAGGAAGAAGCCCTGTCGATGAGCGATTTCGTCTGCGTCATGAATGGCGGGCGCATCGTCCAGCTCGGACAGCCCAGCGAAATCTATGACGAGCCCGCCGACCTGTTCGTCGCCGACTTCGTCGGCAAGACCAATCTCTTGAGCGGCAAGGTCGCCGGGCACTCGGGCAACCTCGTCGAGGTAGCGCTTGCCGACGGTACCGTCATAGCCGCGCGCAAGCGGACTTCGCTGCGGCAGGACGAAGCCGTTGCGGTCAGCCTGCGTCCTGAATCTTTAAGCCTCGGCGCGCCGGGAAGCGGCCGGTTCAACGGCATTATCCGCAACCGGATCTTTCTGGGCTCGACCGCGGAATATGCGATCGAGGTCGGGGGTATCGGAACGCTGCTCGCCAAGGCCGATCACCTGATCGGCAGTAAAAATCTCTTCAAGCCGGGTGAACCCGTCGCCATCGGCTTTACAGCCGGAACGCCGCTCGCGTTTCCTGATACCAAGAACAACGGGACCAACCAGAGGGAAAACAAACATGTCGAAATCATATCGTGACGGACTGCCGATAAGCCCCGAAAAATTCGTCGACCAATTGATGCGCCTCAAGCGCGGTTCCATCGGCCGCCGCGAATTCCTTGGCCTCACCGGTCTTGGCATCGCAACGGCGGTGATGGCCCGCGAGCTCGGCATTATGCCGTCGCCGGCCTTCGCCCAAGAGGGTCTTGGCGACCGCATGTCGATCGCCACCTGGCCCAATTACCACGACCCGGCGACGTTCGAGAATTTCAAGGCCGAGACGGGCGTCGCCGTCGAGGTCAATGTGTTCGGGTCAAACGAGGAGATGCTGGCCAAGCTGCAGGCCGGCGCTTCTGGCTGGAGCCTTTTCGTGCCGACCAACTACACGATCTCCACCTATAAGAAACTCGACATCATCGAAGCGCTCGACATGGCCAAGCTCGCCAATTTCGACGGCTCGCAACAGGACCCACGCTTCACTGGGGAAGGCACGATCGACGGCGTGGCCTACGCGGTGCCGAAGAATTGGGGCACCACCGGCTTTGCCGTCAACACCAAGAAGCTCACCAAGCCGATGACGAGCTGGAAGGAATTCTGGGACACGGCCATGGCGGAAGGCGACGGCCGGACCATGGTTCATGATTACCAGCTCACCACGATCGGCAATGCGCTGAAATATTTCGGCTTCTCGTTCAACTCGCTGAAGCAGGACGAACTCGCCAAGGCGGAGGAACTGCTGCTGAAGGTCAAGCCGCATCTGTTTGCGGTTTCCAGCGATTATCAGCCGTCGATGCGTGCCGGCGACGCCTGGATGACGATGTGCTGGACCAATGACGGGGCGCAGCTTCACCGCGACATTCCGGAGATCGCTTATGTGCTTGGCAAGGAGGGCGGCGAGATCTGGACCGACTTCTACGCCATTCCGAAGGATGCGCCCAACAAGCCCGCCGGCTATGCCCTGCTCAACTACCTGATGGACCCCAAAGTCGCGGTCAAGGAGCACCTGGCCAACGGTGCGCCCTCCACCGATGCCCGGGTCAATGCGCTGCTGCCAAAGGAAGTGCTGGCCAATCCGATCCTCTACCCGGCGGCGGATCTGCTGAAGCCGCTGGAATTCGGTGCGGCTGCGACGCTGACCGATCCGGGCCGGGCCGAACTGATGGCGCGCTTCAAGTCGGCTTGAACCGGGCGGGCCATAGGTCCGATGCAGGCAACTCTACCGGCGGGCAGATGTCCGCCGGCACCGGGGCGGTTTTTCAATGCGCAGCAATGTCCTTCGTCACAATCTGCTGACCGCGCTGCTGCTCGGTCCAGCAACCGCGTGGCTGGTGGTCTTTCTGGTCCTGCCGTTCGTCGCGATCGCCGTTTTCAGCGTTGGCGAGCGGGCGCCGGAAGGCGGCTATCAGGCCGCTTTCACCTTGGCGCAATATGCCAATCTTCCGGCGCGGGCGGCCGCCTTCTGGAATACGATGGTGCTGGCGCCGGCGGGCGCACTGGCCTGTCTTCTCGTCGCCTATCCGGTCGCCTACTACCTCGCCTTGCGCGCGCCGGAGCGGTGGCGGCTGATCCTGCTTGCGCTTGTCGTCATCCCGTTCTGGACTAGCCTACTGATGCGAACCTACGCCTGGATGTATATTCTGGGCGGGCGCGGCATCCCGGCATTGCTGGCCTATGTCGGGTTCGAAGATGTGCGGCTGATCAACACGCCGGGCGCAGTCCTGCTCGGCATCGTCTATGGCTATCTGCCGCTGATGATCCTGCCGATCTATGTCAGCCTCGAGCGGCTCGACCGCCGGCTGCTGGAAGCCTCGGCCGACCTAGGCGCAACACCAGTCTCGACATTCCTTGGTGTGACGCTGCGGCTGTCGCTGCCGGGTGTGATGACCGGCTTCTCGCTGGTCATGATCCTGCTGCTCGGCGAATATCTGATTCCGACGCTGCTCGGCGGCGGCAAGGTCTTCTTCATCGGCAACGCGCTGGTCGACCTGTTCCTGCAATCGCGCAACTGGCCGTTCGGATCGGCAATCGCGATCACGCTGGTTCTGGTTTCGGTGGTGGTGCTGCTTGCCGCCAACCGCATTTCGACCCGGCTTTCGGGCGCGCGTCGGGTGGACCTGATCTGATGCGCGCCTTCGTCGTTGCGGTCTTTGCCTTCCTGTACCTGCCGATCGCGCTGGTGGTGCTGTTCTCCTTCAATGTCGGCCGTCACGCCAGCGAGCTCACCGGTTTTTCGGTGCAATGGTACGGCAAGGCGCTGTCGAACCCTTTCCTGGTCGAAGCGCTGAAGAACAGCCTGTTCATCGCCACCACCAGCGCGTTGCTCGCGGCGCTGTGCGGCACAGCGGCGGCGCTGGGCCTGGCGCGTGTCGGCGCGCGAACACGCGCCGTTTTCGATGCGCTTCTCGGTGCTGCGATCGTGGTTCCGGGCGTTGTCATCGGCATCTCGACGCTGGTCGCGCTCGTCCAGCTATTTGGGGTCGTCAATCCGTTTCTCGCGTCGCTGTGGCCGAACGACCAGCCGCCACGGCTGGCGCTCGGCTACGGGTCGATCATTGCCGCGCACGGCCTGTTTTCGATGGCGCTGGTGGCGATGATCGTCGGCACACGCCTCGGCAGCCTCGACCGCAATCTGGTCGAGGCTTCGAGTGATCTTTATGCCACCCCGCTGACGACTTTCCGCAGCATCGTGTTGCCGCAGATCATGCCGGCGGTGATCGCCGGCTTCCTGCTTGCCTTCACATTCTCGTTCGACGATTTCATCGTCGCCTTCTTCGTCGCCGGCGCACAGACGACGTTGCCGATCTATGTCTTTGCCTCGATCCGGCGCGGCGTGACGCCCGAAATCAACGCCATCGCGACGATCGTGCTCGTCGCCTCGGTGCTGCTTGTGGTGCTTGCCCAATGGCAATTGCGCCAACGCAACCCATCAAACTGAAAGTCGCATCATGATTCTGAAAGATCGCATCGCCGTGGTGACGGGCGCCGGGTCGGGCATCGGGCGCGCCGGTGCCATGATCATCGGAAGGGAAGGCGCGGTGGTGGTGATCGCCGACAGGGATCAGGCTGCCGGCGAAGCCACCGCTTTCGACATCCGTGCCGCCGGCGGCCGGGCCGAGGCGATCGCCACGGATGTCGGCGAGGACGCGGCGGTCGAGCAACTCATCGCTGGAACGCTGGGCAAACATGGCCGGATCGATATCCTGCACAATCACGCCGGAGTCCAGGTCGGCGGTACGCTGACCGAAGTCGGCGTCGACGGCATGGATGCCTCGTGGCGGATCAATGTGCGGGCACAGTTCCTCGCTGCCAGGCTCGTCATGCCGTCGATGATCGAACAGGGCGGCGGCGTCATCCTGAATACCGCCTCGAATTCAGGTGTGTTCTACGACCGCGAGATGATCGCCTACGCAACCTCAAAACATGCCGTGGTGGCGATGACCCGGCAGATGTCGCTCGACTATGCCACGCACAATGTCCGCGTCAACGCACTCTGTCCGGGCTGGGTCGATACGCCCTTCAACGAGCCCTTCATCGCCCAGATGGGCGGGCGGGATGCGATCGAACGCTATGTCCGCACCAAGATTCCCATGCAGCGCTGGGCCAGCGCCGAAGAAATAGCCGAAGCGATCCTGTTCCTCGTCTCCGATCGTTCGTCCTTCATGACCGGCCAGGCTTTGGTGATTGACGGCGGCGAGAGCATCGGCTGACATTTCGCGACAATGCGCTTGGCCGTGTCACCTCATACGTGCTTGCGGCCGCCGGCCTCGCGGAACCAGCTGTCGGGATAGGGATACCACCAGTCCTGGATCACCGGCTTGTGGTCGATGATGACCATCTTCGAGCGGCGGAAGGCATCCAGTCCCTGGCGTCCAAGTTCGCGGCCGAGGCCAGACGCCTTCCAGCCGCCGAACGGCAGCGCGTCATTGTCGATCAGCGGATTGTTGACCCAGACCATGCCGGCCTCGAGCCGCTCCGCAGCCTCATGCGCTTCGGCAAGATCGGTGGTGAACACCGAGGCGCCGAGCCCGAACGGGCTGTCATTGGCAAGCTCTATCGCTTCATCGAAATCCTTGACCCGGCAGATCGCGGCGACCGGTCCGAAACACTCTTCGCGCACGATCGCCATGTCTGGAGTGATGCCGGTCAGGATTGTCGGCTCGTAGAACCAGCCGACATTGTGCGCCGGCGGAATGCGTCCGCCGGTGACCGCCTTGGCGCCGCTTCGGATCGCATCGTCGACCAGCCGCATGACTTTCGCCCGCGCCGCCTCGCTGACCAGCGGCCCGATCTCGGTCTTGTCGAGGCCGTTACCGATGCGCAGCGTCCGTGTCTTCTCGGCAAACAGATCGACAAAGCGATCGTGAACGGCATCGACGACGAAGAACCGTTCGGCCGAAGTGCAGACCTGGCCGGTGAGATGGAACGCGGCGGTGACGCTGCCGGCGGCCGCCACGTCCAGCGGGGCGTGTTGGCTGATGATCAGCGGATCGCTGCCGCCGGCCTCGATCACGCAAGGCTTCATGCGCTCGGCGCAGGCGACGGCGACGGCCTTGCCGGCAGCGACCGAGCCGGTGAAGGCGACCGCATGGGTACGGTCGGAAGCGATCAGCGCCTGAGCGGTGGCCGCCCCGCCGGGGAGGCAGGAAACCAGGCCCTCCGGCAGTGAGCGGAACACCTTGATATAATCCAGCGTCGACAATGTCGTCGCCTCGGCCGGCTTGATCACGCAGGCATTGCCGGCGGCAAGCGAAGCGGCGACGGTCCAGCACATCAACAGGATCGGAAAGTTGTAGGGCATGATATGCACCGAGGTGCCGTAGGGCTCGTAGCGCGCATATTGGAACGAACCGGCCTGCGTCGTGCCGGCGACCTTGCCGGCGTCGTCACGCGCCATTTCGGCGTAATAGCGGAAGATCGGTGCGCAATTGGCGATCTCGCCGATCGCTTCCGGATAGGGCTTGCCCATCTCGCGCACCATCAGCTCGGCGCAGCGCGTGAAGTCGGCCGCCTCGATAGCGTTGGCGACAGCATGCAGATGTCTGGCGCGGCTCTTGGCGTCGAGCTTCTTCCACGCCGTTTGCGCCTTGGTCGCCGCGGTGAGCACGGCATCGATCTCGCCGTCGGCTGCGGCAGCGATGGCGCCCACGGTTTCCAGCGTCGCCGGATCGATTACTGGTTTTGCCGCACCGGTCATCGGCCGATAATCCGGATTGACGAAAAAGGTTGGCCGGTCAGCGGAGAATTCCATGGTCTTCCTTTCAACCCGCTCAGCGGATCATGTAGACCTTCTTGATCGTCTCGTGGACAGTGCAAACGCCCTTCCAGTCCTGCGGAAAGAACGCCGCAGTATCTGGTTCGATCTCGATCACCTCGCCGGATTCGTGGACATAGGTGCAGCGTCCCTCGAGGAAATGGCAGAACTCGTCGCGGGTGACATGGCAGTGCCATTTGCCTGGGGTGCAGACCCACAGCCCGCATTCGGAGCGGCCCTCCGGTCCCTTGTGCAGCAGCTTGCCGGAGGTGCGGGATTCGCCCTCGATCATGGTGGGGATGACGCCCCAGTCGACCAGGTCGGTGAGGGCGAGCGGCGATTTCATGATCGGTGTCGGCATGTCGTGAAGCTCCAGTGGCTGGCTTCAGGCCAGCATGTAGATGTTGCGAATGGTTTCGTGGACGGTGCATTCACCCGCCCAGCCGGCCGGGAACATGACCACCGTGGCGGCGGAGACGTCTATCACCTCGCCGTCATCTGATCGGTAGGTCGCGCGGCCGGCAACGAAATGGCACAATTCGTCGTGCGGAATCGCCAGCCGCCAACGGCCGGGCGTGCAGACCCAGATGCCGGATTCCGGCTGGTTGTTCGGCCCCTTGTGGACCAGCCTGCCGGTCGAGTGCGAAGCACCTTCCAGCGCATTGGGCTGGGTGCCCCAGTCGATGAGGTCGGCGCGGGTGGAAGCCTGGTGGAGATGTGGCGCGGAGGAGGTCATGTGGGTACTCCGTTGGTGCGACCCTCATTTTCGAGAGGCCTTCGCTCTACGGCGCCCCCCTTTGTCCTGCCGGACATCTCCCCCACTTGGGGGGAGATCGGCAGCCTCGCCGAGAGCGCCCCATTTGCGAAGTTGGCGATTGGCGAAAGCATTATGATAGCCAATCTCCCTCCTTGTGGGGGAGATGTCCGGCAGGACAGAGGGGGGCGCGAAGGAATGCCATACCCATCAGCCCGGTCACAGCAGTTTCTCCAGCAAACCCGCCGCCTTCTCGGGACCGTTCTGCGCCTGCATCTGCGCCGACGTTTTCGCCAGCTTGGCCCTGATTGCCGAGTCGGTCAGGCACGCTTCGATCTTGGCGATCAGCTCGGCATCGCTCCAGTCGTAGCGCGGCATGCCGAAGCCGTGGCCGGTCTCCTCGACCCTCGTCGCGTTGTCGTGGCCATCCCAGACATAGGGCATGATGATCGCCGGCTTGCCGAAGTAGAGACACTCGGTGAACGAGTTGTTGCCACCATGGTGGATCACCGCATCGACCTGCGGGATGACCGAGGGCTGCGGAAACCAGCTCTCGACGATGACGTTTTCGGGCACTTGCGCGTACTGGTCCTTGTATCCCCCGACATTGACCAGCGCCCGGTAGCGCGTCTTGCCCAGCGTCGCGATGATGCGCTTCAGCAGATCGACATCGCCGGCGCCAAGGCTGCCGAAGGAAACGTAGAGCAGCGGCCCGTCATTGTTTTTCGCGAAGGTCGGCACGGTGTAGGGCTTCTCCTGCCGCACGCAGCCTTCCAGATACTGAAATTTTGCCGGGTCGAGCGGATGGCGGCGCTTGAACTTTGCCGCCTCGGGATAGAGCAGCAGGTTGAGATAGGGCGAAGCCTCGAAGAACTGGCCGATCGGATACGGCGCCTCGTTGTTCGCCTTTAGGAACGCGTTGAAGTCGTCATGGATCGGCTTGATGACCGCGTTGAAATGATCGCGGTAGCGCCGATGGCAGGCGTGGTCATTCTCACCGCAGCCGGACAGATGCGGCGGGATATCCTCGTCCTCGATTTCGTTTTCCGAGCAGGAGATGACGCGCACCCACGGCTTGCCATACTGCTTGATCGCCGGGAACAGGATGACGTTGTCGACGCAGATAACATCCGGCTTGATCGTCGCAAGTACACCAGGCAGGTCCTTCTCGGCCCATTTGGCGCTGTCAACAATCGCCGCCCAGCAATCCTTCACGTAGTTGTCGACCTGGTGGTAGGGCGACTTGCGGAAGTTCGGGATGTGGCCGTTGATGAAGTCTTCCCAGAACTTTGCCATCTGCTCGGGCAGCATCGGCTCGGACAGGTTCACCGGATGAGCTTCGAAGCCGTAGCCCTTGTAGACATCGAGGAAACCAGGGTCCGACAGGAACACCGCTCTGTGGCCGTGCGCCTCGACCGCCTGGGCGATGCCGACCGAATTGAGCGCCGGGCCGTAGGCTGCTTCCGGAAAAAACGCGATCCTCTTCTGAGCCATCAAGCTTCTCCTTCCAATCAATCTGCGAAAATTCTGACGTCGGCGGCATCCCAGCCGAGTTCGACCGCATCGCCCGACGAGACCGGGCGCCGGTCGGCGGCGTCGGCGGTGACGCGCACCAGGAACGGCTTTGGCGACAGAGCGGTGCGGACATGCAGCTGCAGGTCGAGCCCGTGATAGGCGAGCGCCTCGACCGTGCCGGCGATCCGGTTGGCTGTCTCTGGCGACGGGAAAAGCCGGATTCGCTCGGGCCGCACTGAAGCGACCGCCGCTGCGCCGGAAGCCAGAGGCGAGGGAACCGTTCCGACGATCCGTGTGCCGTCCGCTGCCTTCACCCCGTCGGCGGTGGCCTTGCCCGGCACGAAATTCATCACGCCGATGAAGTCGGCGACGAAACGGTCGGCGGGATGCTCGTAGACCGCATGCGGCGTGTCGCATTGCAGCAGCTTGCCGTCTCTCAGCACCGCCATGCGGTCGGCCATGACGAGCGATTCCTCCTGGTC
>NZ_RZSX01001420.1:0-893 GCF_004023105.1 Mesorhizobium sp. M5C.F.Ca.IN.020.32.2.1
GTCGTGCAGCTCCGAATTGACTATCGGGCCGATGGCCGAGCGGCCGTCGCGCATCTCGCCCCAGATTGCGGGCGCATTGGTGCCGAGCCCGCATATGCCGCCGATGCCGGTAATGACGACGCGCTTGTGCATTCAGTCAGGCTTTATTCGCGATCAGCGCGCGAACCGCCTCGACCATGTCGCCGACGTTCTTCAGGTTGCTCCAGGCATCGACCGTGTTCATCTCGATCTCGATGCCATACTGTTCCTCGAGATCGAAGATGATCTCCGTCAGTTCCAGCGAATGGATGCCAAGTGAGGTCAGTTCGGTGCTGGTGGTGATTTCTTCGCCACCCGGCTCGGCATGAGCTTTGATCTTCGCGATGATGTCCGTTGCCAGCTGGTCAGCCATTCGGTTCCTTCCCCAACCTTGTCGTTTCTCGACGCCGACTGATCAGCGCCTCTTTTTCCCCAGGTTCAGATCGTCACCGTCGCCTTTTATCCCGCCAGGCGCTGTGTGACCGTACCAAGACGGCTCCTCTATAGAAACCGAAACGTTGTCAAGCAACAAGCTATATGTCGACAAAGCCGGCTGTGTGCTTAAGTTGGCGCCGTGGATATGATCGAACGTGGCCTGACCTTTGTGCCGCCGGCCCAGCGCGTCGCCGGAATGGCGCAGCTTGCTTGTGACAGGAATGGCGGCCGCACGCGTCTTCGGCGGCTTTATCAGGATGGTTCCGCCAAGATCCGCATGCCGGCCGTCTCGGCCGATCCGCTCGAAGCCGTCCTGATCAACACCGCCGGCGGGCTGACCGGCGGCGACCGCCTCGGCTGGGAGGTCGATGTCGGCGCCGGCGCCTCCGCCACCATAACCACCCAAGCCTGCGAGAAGGCCTACCGCGCCGCATCCGATC
>NZ_RZSX01001421.1:0-889 GCF_004023105.1 Mesorhizobium sp. M5C.F.Ca.IN.020.32.2.1
GTTCAGGCTCTGGATCGCCTGCCGCAGCTTGCGGATGGCCTCGATGATGTCCTCGCGTTCGGAAACGATGGTCTCGAGCCGATCGGATAGTTCCTTCTGCTCTTCCTCGGCGCGCAGATTGACGGCGCCCAGGCGCTCGCGCTCGATCTTCAGCCGGTCGAGTTGACGCTCGATCTCAGTCATCTCCGGCATCGGGCTGTCGGCCTCCAGGCCGGTGTGGCGGATGACCAGATGCGGCGGCGTGTTGATCGTTTCCTGAATGCGCGCCTCGACCTCCAGCCGTCTTTCGTCGGCAGCGGTCAGCCGCTCTTCGGCGCGGACGCGCGTTTCGCGCGCCTCGGCCAACGACTGGATTGCTGATGTCGCGGCCTTGTCCAGTTCGGACTGCTTGTTCTCCGCCTCCTGCAACCGGTCGCCGGCTGCCTGGCGCAGGCTTTCGGCTTCGGCAAGCTGCGACAGCAAGGCGCGCCGCTTGGCGTCGATCTCGTCGGGTGCGTCGGCCAGTCTTTCGCGCTCGGCCTCGGCCTCGGCCTTTCGTTCGCCGAGTGCCGCGATCTGCGTCGAGGCGTTTTCGGCGCGCTCCAGCCAGTTGCGGCGTTCCGCGCCGATGGCGTCGAGGCGGCGCGTTCGAGCTTCGGCTTCCCGCCTCAAGCCTTCATGCACGGCGCGGGCATCGGCAAGAGTGGCGCGGTCGCGAGCGACGTTGGCGGCCGACTGTTCGAGCTGTAACTGCAGATCACCGAGGTCGGGAGCGCTTTGCAGCAGCATCTCCGCCTCGACGAATGCCGCCGCCGTCTCTTCATGGCTGTCGACGATACGCGCGCGGGCCTCGTCAAGTGCGGCGCGTCGGCTCGACAGCTCGCCGCCGGCCTTCTCGGCCTCGGCTAGC
>NZ_RZSX01001422.1:0-887 GCF_004023105.1 Mesorhizobium sp. M5C.F.Ca.IN.020.32.2.1
TGTCATGCTGCTCATGGCATCCCTCCGGTCAATCCGATTCGTTGGCAGTTGGAATATGTGTATTGCCGCAGCACAAACCAAAAGCCCGCGGGCCGGTCAATATGGTATGTCACTTGCTGCGCTGCGGCATTTCATTCCCGAAAGCGGTTGAGTGAAAGGATTTGCCGATTGAGCAAACAGTGCGATTGGGATAGACACCGGCATTGAACCCCTACCGTTGCCGCACTAATTTAGGCAGACGGACAGGAACTGGCCGCTTGCCGCCTGCCCGGAAATCCAGAGAAAAGATCAGATGAAAAATCGCCGCCGCATTTATGAAGGCAAGGCCAAGATCCTCTATGAGGGCCCTGAGCCGGGAACACTGATCCAGTTCTTC
This sequence comes from Mesorhizobium sp. M5C.F.Ca.IN.020.32.2.1, assembly GCF_004023105.1. Taxonomy (NCBI): domain Bacteria; kingdom Pseudomonadati; phylum Pseudomonadota; class Alphaproteobacteria; order Hyphomicrobiales; family Phyllobacteriaceae; genus Mesorhizobium; species Mesorhizobium sp. M5C.F.Ca.IN.020.32.2.1. Next base: position 377 of record NZ_RZSX01001422.1, read on the forward strand.
AAGGACGACGCGACCGCTTTCAACAAGAAGAAGCACGAAATCGTCGATGGCAAGGGCGTGCTCAACAACCGCATTTCCGAGCACATCTTCAACCATCTCAACCGGATGGGCATTCCGACTCACTTCATCCGCCGGCTCAACATGCGCGAGCAGCTGATCAAGGAAGTCGAGATCATCCCGCTCGAAGTGGTGGTGCGCAATGTCGCCGCCGGTTCGCTGGCCAAGCGTCTTGGCATCGAGGAAGGCACCGTGCTGCCGCGCTCGATCATCGAATTCTATTACAAGGCCGACGCGCTCGACGACCCGATGGTGTCTGAAGAGCACATCACCGCTTTCGGCTGGGCGAGCCCGCAGGAGATCGACGACGTGATGGCGCTGGCCATCCGTGTCAACGATTTTCTCTCCGGATTGTTCATGGGCGTCGGCATCCAGCTCGTCGACTTCAAGATCGAGTGCGGCCGCCTGTTCGAGGGCGACATGATGCGCATCGTCGTTGCCGACGAGATCTCGC
>NZ_RZSX01001423.1:0-886 GCF_004023105.1 Mesorhizobium sp. M5C.F.Ca.IN.020.32.2.1
GGCCAGCATGGCGACGTTGGTTGCATCCTCGCCGGCGAAATCGACAATCTCCAGACCGATGCCGTTGGCTGTGTCGAACTTGTGTTGCTTCATGGTGTCAAGCGCCCAGCTCACGGTGCCGAACTTCAGCACGCCGATGCGAACCTTGCTCGTGGCGAAGGAGGGTTTTGAGACAAGCGCTGCGGCCGTTCCAAGAGCCGCCAGACGGAGCGTTCCTCGACGCGAAATCATGATGATGTCTCCTCCCGGGGCCGTAACAGGCCGGGGCGCCGATCAGATCGCACGGTCCTTGTTCGGGAAAGCGCGTTTCCAGCGCTTGACCTTGAGGGTCGGGTGTTCCTGCGACCATTTCGCGATTTCGCTGGGCGCCAAGACCATACATTGGACGAGAGAGCCACGGCTCTCGAAATAAAGATGCTCGTCTCGGCAATTGCCCGGATTGGTAATCAGGCAAACCGTCAATATGAGGTCGACCATATCCATTCAGCACCTCTTGCGCGCTTAAAGACGCCCGCTTCGGCGAGATCCGGCCCGATCTGCGAGCCTGGACAAAATCGCCATCTGCCGGAGTCCCGAGGTGCCCGTGGAAAACCGGAATGGTTTGAGGCTACGCGTTCGCCCGATGGCCGTCAACAAAGTCGAATGGATAGGGCGCCGGAGCGGAGCTCCTCTGAATTCGGGAAGGACGCCGGCGATACCTGAAAACACAAAACCGCCTCGGCGGGCGGGTCGTTGGCGCAAATCAGCGCCATGGCCAATCAATAGCATAAATGCCGCAACAAAGCAACGAATCGCGAGCTCGCGACCAGGGCAATCGCTTCCGGTTTTGCGCTGCCCTCATCTCCCGTGCCGGGCACTTCTCGCCGTGCCTGCGGTTCACTGGACC
>NZ_RZSX01001424.1:0-886 GCF_004023105.1 Mesorhizobium sp. M5C.F.Ca.IN.020.32.2.1
GATCTGCGGGCTGGTCGGCGGCAAAAGATTCGACATCTGCGTGGCGACCAATAATTTCGACCAATGTTTAGGCGGCGCCGTCAACCGCGGTAACCGGCCGGCCTGCTCGGCCGATCATTTCTGCCGCGAGGACTATATGTGCCAATCGCTGCCGCCCGATACGCCGGGCATTGGCAAGGTGAAAGGTGTCGGCTTCTGCTCGCCGACCTATTTTATCTTCCAGATGCGCATCGACAATCATGCCACACCGTGGTCGGGCGCCGTCCGCGCGACGATGGGCGCGGGGTTCGGCGCGGCGGAAGCGGAGTGACCGGTACCTCGTCGCAAAAATCCAAATGGATCGCCTACCGATCGAGATAATTGGCGATTTTCGATGTCCATTCACTGTCGAAATGGCGAACCCGCTCTGCGACCATTTCATTGCTCAGCAGGCTCGACAGGGCAGGAACCAAAACCGGCTCTACCGTTGGAACGGAGCTATATCCAAGAGCAGCCAGACGTTCCGACCATGGTGGATGGTCCGCCTTCTCGTCATCGGGGTCGTCCCAGGCCTTCAGTGCATATTCTTGCAGAAGGCTCGTGCTCGACAAGTCGCTGCACACCGCCAGAACTCTATCGAGCGGCGGGCGAGGCGGTGCCATCGCGCCAAGCAACTCACGCTTGAGCGGATTGTAAACCCGATCATCGAAGAACTTATCGGCTGCGGCGATCAGGAGCAGGGCGCGCGCCGCTTCGTGTGAATCGCCTGACATTGCCGCATGACGATCGGCATCGATTTCCGCTCGTCGCGATAGCCGTATTCCTTCGCGTTCCAGAGAGTACGACAGCGGAGCCAGCATCCAGTAAAACAGGCTGCCGGAAACTGTTTTTCCGGGAGGAGCATATT
>NZ_RZSX01001425.1:0-885 GCF_004023105.1 Mesorhizobium sp. M5C.F.Ca.IN.020.32.2.1
CATGTGCACGGCTGCCGCCTTCGAGGCCACGAACGGGGCTCTGACATTGACCTCCATAGTTTCATCAAAGTCGGCGAGCGCCAATGTGTCGATCGGCGCGACGCGCCAGATACCGGCGCTGTTGACAAGGATGTCGAGCCGCCCGAAAACTCTCACTGCCTCGCTGACCGCCTCTTGGATTGCGGCGGCGTCGCGATTGTCGGCCTTGAGGGCAATGGCGCGACCGCCGGCTGCCTGAATATCCTCGACGACAGCACGGGCCTGCTCCTGACCGGTCACGTAAGTGAGTGCGACGCTGGCGCCGTCGGCCGCGAGCCTTCGTGCAATCGCTGCGCCGATGCCGCGGCTGCCGCCGGTGACGAGCGCGACCTTGCCGTTCAAGTGTTGCGATGACATTTTTTTCTCCTTTTTTTGTAATGATCGATACATAAATGTCTGCCAGCCTTGCCCGAGTGCGTCAACAGATTTATGTATCAATCAACACAGAAAGGATGCCATGCCCGAACGAGGCCGTCCCCGCACCTTCGATCGAACCGCTGCCTTGCGGCGTGCAATGGAGGTGTTTTGGGCGAAGGGTTACGAGGGCGCATCGATGACCGAGCTGACCTCGGCGATGGGCATCAACTCGCCCAGCCTCTACGCCGCCTTCGGCAGCAAGGAAGCGCTCTTCCTCGAAGCGGTCGAGCTCTACACGCAGGTCGAAGGCACCGATATCTGGTCCGCACTGGAAAAAGCGCCGACAGCGCGCGAGGCGGTCGAGCGCTTCTTGCGCCAGACGGCCAAGGCCTATTCGCAGACCGATCGTCCGCAAGGCTGCCTGATCGCACTCGGCGCTCTGCACCAGGATTCAAGCCGCGGCGCCATTTGCCATGACCTGCGCCGCCG
>NZ_RZSX01001426.1:0-882 GCF_004023105.1 Mesorhizobium sp. M5C.F.Ca.IN.020.32.2.1
GGCACCTTGCAAGCCGGTCCGATGCGCCGTTCGACCCGAAAATGGATTCCGATGCTTTCGACGCCGGGATTACCAAACGATCCGTTTCGATTTGCGCACTGATGCGGCCCGGCAAGATCGAATCCATCCCGCGAAAACAAAAAGGCGGCCGAAGCCGCCTTCCCGAAACATCGGTTTTAAAGACGCCTTATTCGGCGACGGCCGCTTCCGCAGCCTTGGCGGACTCGTCGGCGGCCTTCTTCTCGGCGGCGTCCTGCGCCGCCTTCTCGGCGGCCAGCGCCTGGGCGGCGGCCACCTTCTCGGCCTCGATGCGGGCCTTCTCGGCGTTCAGCGCATCGCGCTCATCATCGTTCAGCTTGCGGGCGCGGACGCCGGTGTTTTCGGAAATGCGGGCCGACTTGCCGCGGCGATCGCGCAGGTAATAGAGCTTGGCGCGGCGCACCTTGCCGCGGCGCACGATCTCGACGCCTTCGACCATCGGCGAAAAAACCGGGAACACGCGCTCCACGCCTTCGCCGTAGGAAATCTTGCGAACCGTGAAATTCTCCTGGAAGCCGGCGCCGGCGCGGGCGATGACAACGCCCTCATAAGCCTGGACGCGGGTGCGGGTGCCTTCGGTCACGCGGACCTGGACACGCACGGTATCGCCGGGCTGGAATTCGGGAAGCTTGCGCTTGGCTTCGATCTTGGCGGCCTGTTCGGCCTCGAGCTGACGGAGGATATCCATCTCTACAAATCCACTTCTTGTTCTTCCGACAGTCAGAGCGTCCGGCACTCGCCTTGCAGTTCCATCGACCGCTCGGCTATGCCCTTTGTCGCGAGACATCGGGCAGGGGCGACTACACCGTCATTGTTGACGGGCCAGAAGATCGCTCTTGGCAG
>NZ_RZSX01001427.1:0-880 GCF_004023105.1 Mesorhizobium sp. M5C.F.Ca.IN.020.32.2.1
GTCTTACGCTGACGTCGCTGAGCGATGTCAGGAAAAGCGGCCCGGCGCCGACGCCGCTCGGCGCTTTGGCCGTGCCCGGCATAGTGCCGCTTCTGGTCGCCTGCGGCGCCTTCATGACCGCCTTCTACGGTGTCTACGGCTATCTCGGCGATCATCTTCACAATGGCTTGGGACGGCCGGTAAGCGCCAACGGCTTGGCCGCGCTCGCCTATGGCGCCGGCTTCGGCATGGCGGCGCTTCTCGACGGCGTGATCGATCGCCTTGGCGCGCGACGCGTCATGCCGTTCGCCTATCTTCTCGTTGCGGTCGTCTATGTCGCGCTTGCCGCGGCAAGCGGCAGCTTCGGCCTGACCATCGCGATGGTGGCGGCCTGGGGCCTTGCCAATCATTTCGGACTGAACGTCCTGGTGATGCGCCTCTCGGCGCTCGATCCGGCGCGGCGCGGCACGATCATGGGTCTGAACAGCGCCGTGACCTATCTCGCGGTGTTTGTCGGAACCACGGCCTTCGGACCGCTTTATTCCGGCTTTGGTTTTGCGGCATCGGCCGTGGTCGCAGCGTTGCTCATGCTGGTCGCGGCCTCAGCGGCGGTGTGGCGTTCGCCGCGGTCCGTGTAGTCGCGGAGCCACGCGGCTGATCGAGACGTTCAATCCCCAGGCGGTCAAGGTCTATGAGCGTCGGGGTTATCGGCCTTTCGGCGTGCTTCCCGATCTTCCCGTCGGCCGCAGCCGCGTCTTCCTGTAGAAGAATTGTCGGCTTGATTAGCCGGCGAGGCGTCCGCCGCGCATCGGCTGCGGCACACCAGTGGTGGTCGGGAAGCTGATCGGCAGGCCCCTGAGCACGCGAACCGCAAGGAAGGCAAAGCACTCCGCCTCCACCG
>NZ_RZSX01001428.1:0-876 GCF_004023105.1 Mesorhizobium sp. M5C.F.Ca.IN.020.32.2.1
GGATTCCAAGCCCGGACGAGCGGCTGCAGGCCTATCCGCATCAGTTTTCCGGCGGCATGCGCCAGCGCGTCGTTATCGCTATCGCGCTGCTGCACCAGCCGGACTTCATCATTGCCGACGAGCCGACCACCGCGCTCGATGTGACGATCCAGGCGCAGATTCTCGCCGAGATGCAAAAGCTCGTGGCGCAGAACAACACGTCGCTGATCTGGATCACGCATGATCTCGCCGTCGTCTCGCGGCTCGCCGACCGGATCGCAGTGATGTATGCGGGCCGCATCGTCGAATCCGGTCCGGTGTCGGACGTTCTCGCCCGTCCGCTGCACCCTTATACCGCCGGTCTGATCGACTCCGTTCCCAGCCGCAACCAGCGCGGCGAGCGGCTTCGGCAGATCCCCGGAATGGCGCCCAGTGTTGCGCGGCTGCCGACCGGATGCGCTTTCGCCCCGCGCTGCGCACGTGCCGATGCGGTGTGTGCCCAGGCGGTGCCGCTGTTCGCTGCTGGCCCGCGCGAGCACCGTTGCGTCCATCCCTTGCCGGAGCTCCGCGTATGATCTCCTCCACTCCGGTTGCGGCAAACATTCAAAGCTCCTCACCGGGTTCTGGTGGGATGACGCCGCTGATCGAGCTGAACGAGATTTCTCACAGCTTCGGCTCTCGGCCCGATCTCGCTGCTCGTTTGGCGATCTCGCTCAAACTTGCCAAACCGGCGGCAAGGGTGCAGGCGATCGACCGTGTCAGTCTCGCCGTTCGCAGGGGTGAGGTTCTGGGCCTCGTTGGCGAGTCGGGATGCGGCAAGTCCACGCTGGGGCGGATCGTCGCCGGCATTGTGTCGCCCACCAGGGGATCGGTATCCTGGCGCGGCAAGGATATGAA
>NZ_RZSX01001429.1:0-875 GCF_004023105.1 Mesorhizobium sp. M5C.F.Ca.IN.020.32.2.1
GTGCTGGGGTAGCGGCTTCTGCAGAAGATCGTGAACACAAGCCGCAGAGAAAAGAATACGAAAATTTGCTGCATCCAGGATTCGACTAAGGCCTTCTCGGAGTAACTCGCTCGGCCCGACAAGCACTGTGATAAAAGATTGCCTTGTCATCATGGCCTTCTCGCTCTGCGCGATTAAGATACACGCATCGATTAGGGCGCTCCACGCACCGTCGCACAGTTTCTTTTTTACCTTACGCTTGGAAAGCCCTACCCCAAAATACCCTCTTAAGGCGTAGGGTAGCATCGTCGAGGCCTATCCGGATTCTCAAGCCTACGGCCTTTTGGGGAAGGCACGAGCCCGGCTTTCAGCCGCTCCGGTAGCGGAATGATCGTGTTTGCAACCAGGAGCCGTAAATGGTGATCGGCTCGTTCTTCCAGGACCTGGATAATGAAGTTGGAAACGGCCCAGCCATCCTGCGAATGCATGTCGGAGCCGCAGGCGGTTCGAGACGCTGCGTCGGTAAACCAAGAGTTCCTCTTCGTTGCGTTGATCGCTTTTTGTCCCGTTTGCCATCAAAGAAGTTCTCCTGCAGCGCAGCAACCTGGCAATTGGACGAGTTCTCCCAAGACCGCGCTTTATCCGGAAGGAGTGCCCACAAAGGATAGTTGTGCCGCTGGCGGCGAAGGCTCACGATACGGCAGAGCCTTGCCCGTCGACCCTCGACCAGTTCGGGACGGGACGGGATGGCCGCCCTGAAATGAAAGCCATATGCCATGGCCATGGATACAGAATACAATTCCGGGCCCGCCCCTTTACCGTCACAGGCGCCCCCCGGCAGAGGAATAAAGGCCGTCCTGCTTGTCTTCGGGCTGTGCGGGGTCGCCGCCCTGGGA
>NZ_RZSX01000142.1:0-9658 GCF_004023105.1 Mesorhizobium sp. M5C.F.Ca.IN.020.32.2.1
GTCAGGAGGATCATGCCGCCCTCCTGTCGATCTCGGGCTGGTCGGTCGCGACCACCCCGGCGGTTTCCGGGAGGAAGGCGAGGAGCCAGTCTGCCGCCTTGCTGGCCTGGCTCGCAGCCCGGACGATGGCGCGGTTGTCCTCGCGCAGCACCTCGAGCCAGGAAGCCAGGTAGTTGGCATGCCGCACTGTCGGCACGATGCCGAGCGAGGCGCAGCAGAAGGCCGCATTCATCTCGGCGACCAGCTCCTCGAAGGCGTACTTCTTCGTCCCGAAGGAGCCGGAAAGGTCGCGGCCGAGCCGCGAGGCGTGCCCGGTGGCATGGCCTAACTCGTGCAGCGCCGTGCGGTGCCAATTGATCGGCTCGTAGTAGGCGCCCGGCGGCGGCACCGTGACATAGTCGTGCGCCGGCACGTAGTAGGCGCGGTCGCTACCGATGCGGAAGTCGATGCCGGAGGCCTTGATCAGCGCCTCGACAGTCGGCTCGATCATGCCAGGCGGAGGCGGCGGCGCCTCGACGGTGATGTCCTCCGGTAGGCCCTCGCACTGCGCCGCGTTGAACACAGTGAAGCGCTTCAAGAAAGGGATCGCCTGCGCCTCTTCCCCAGTGTCGCGTGCGCGTTGCTTCTCGTCTTCGGGCACGAAGCGATCGGCATAGACCACAGTTGTGCCGTGTTCGCCCTTGCGGACATTGCCGCCCAAAGACAGCGCCTGCCGGAAGGTGAGCCAGCCCTGGCCCGGATAGCCGTGCTGGACCACGGCGCCCCAAAGGATCAGGATGTTGATGCCGGAATAGGCGCGGCCGGTGCTGGCATTCTTAGGCAGGCCGAGCGGCGCCTGAGCGCTCGACGTGCCCCAGGGCTGCACCCAGGGGAAGCGGCCGGCTTCGAGCTCAGCGATGATCTTGCCGGTGATTTCGTCGTAGAGGTTCGCCCGGTCCGTGCCGGTGCGCCTGGAGCGATCATTTCTGGACATCGCGGTTCTCCGCGACGGGCGCCGGAGGCCTCTCCTCCAGCTTTCAACCCGTCACGGCAAAGCCGGGCCGCACTCTCGCTCTCAGGGGGCGTTGCGGGGTCTCCCCGCAGAAGGGGGTGCGTCGGCAACGAAGTGCCGACCAGGGGGAAGAAGCTATGGGGCGGGCGGTGAGTCTCTGACATCATCGCGGCAGCAAATTGCTGGAGAGGAATTGCCCCGATGAATAGAGTTGAAGATTTGAGCCGGTCGCTTTTGCCCTTTGATCAGGAAAAGGCGGTAGTCGCGGTTATAGAGCTGAGCAGCACAAGTTGGCTGGTCGCCGGCACGCTGCCCGGAATCGCTCGCAGGCCGCTGAAGAAATTGGATCCAGATCCCGCTGCGCTGAGCCGCCTGCTCGATCGGTGGTGCGAAGAAGCAACCAGCAAGGGCAGGCAAATCGACCGTGTCATCGTCGCTTATGAGGCTGGACGTGACGGTTTCTGGTTGGCGCGCTGGCTTCAGGCGCGCGGCATGGAAACACATGTTATTCACCCGGCCAGCGTCGCGGTGTCCCGCGAACACCGGCGATCCAAGACTGACCGTCTCGACACCGCGATGCTGATGCGTGTCTTCCTCGGCTGGCTGCGCGGCGAACGCGGTCATTGCGGAATGGTCGCCATTCCTTCACTGGCCGAGGAAGATGCCAGGCGGCCAAGCCGGGAACGGGAGAAGCTGGTTGGAGAGAAGACCCGTATCATCAACACGATCAAGGCGGCCATGCAGCGTCTAGGAATCCGCGGGTTCAATCCCGCGCTGAAACGTGCGGCGAAGCAGCTCGAATCTCTGACCACTCCCGACGGCGATCCTCTGCCACCCAATCTGCGGTCTGAACTGCATCGCTATCTCGAGCGCCTGTCAGTGGTCAGGGAGCAGATAGCCATGATCGAACGCGAGCGCCTGGTTCGATTGGAGGCCGCGCCGGACAAGAAGACAAACGCCATGGTTCTGCTACTCACGCGCATTGTTGGTGTCGGCATCGAAACGGCCGACATGCTGGTTCAGGAACTTCTGTCCCGGAATCTGCGGGACCGGCGTGCCGTCGCGAGATATGCCGGACTGACCGGCGCGCCAGATGAAAGTGGTGCGAGGCGACGTGAAAAAGGGCTCTCAAAATCCGGTAATGCACGTGTGCGTCGCGGGTTAATCCAGTTGGCGTGGCGGTTCCTCATGTTCCAGAAAGGGAGTGGCCTCGCGCAATGGTATCGGCGACGGACTGTGGGCGATGCACCGACACCGAGAAAGAAGATGATCGTCGCGCTTGCCCGAAAGCTGCTAATTGCCTTCTGGCGGATGGTCACGACCGGTGAGCTTCCGGCCGGCGTTGTTCTCCGTCCTGCCGTCTGACGGAAGAGGCATCGGTTTTTGGCGGTCGACCGAAAGTCGTCTGCCGATCAGGAATCCGGGGTGGCGGTGACACGAGGAACGCCATGGCTGCAACGCCGAGGGAAGAATGTGCCCGCCGCCTCGGAGACTCGCCCTCGAAGCGAATGGCTGCTTCATGGTCCAGGTTCTGCGTGAACCTTACCGAATACAAGGTTGCGGTGCGATTACAGCACCCCAAAGGCGAGCTCCCCCCGGAATACTGAAAGCATCGTTCGTGGGACAAACACGCACGACCCGACTGCTCGCTATCGAACCGAGCCACAACAAAGGAAACGCCTATGAAAAGCGCTTGACTCTGGAATCCCCATACAAGGCTTTCCCCGTGAAGGCACGCACGCAACGAGCAGAATCGTAAAAGCGGAGAGTCTTGTTTCAGAAAGCGAGTTCGGCCTGCCGCGGCTCGTCCCACAGACGAGCCTTGAAGGTTCGAGGCGGGAGCGGTCGGAGCAACTCATCCTCTCGGCAGGTCCGATCGAGCCATGCCATGCGATCCTCGCGGCGCAGCACGGCCATCTGACGATCATGGAACGGCGCGACATCAGCGTTCGCCGCGATCGTCAGGATCGCATAGGATGCTGGCCAGTGCGGTGTCTCCGGGCGCCAGATGCCCGCGAAATAGAACCAGTCGCCGTCGGCGAGCGAGAAGCCGTAGTGTTTGCCGCGGCTGCGATGCCGGAACTCGGAGGCTGGCACGAGGCAGCGGTGATCAGGAAAGGTGCGCCCCTCTGCGCGGATCACCGTAAACGGACGGCTGTTCGGCTGCTCTGGTTGAAGGCCCCAGGGCAGCTCTACCATTTCGACGTCGCCGCCGTTGCGTCGGATGACGACGCGCCGCTGCCCGATCGATGCTACGGAGTCGAAAACGCTTGGGATCATGAGGATGTGAACATAACAAGAACAGTGAAATCGTGCAAATAGGAAAGGAGAGCTTGGACGGTGTGCAACGACTATCGCCTGCACGTGGACGTCGCCTCCATCGTCGAGGACTTCGCCGATCTCAAGATCAAGATCCGCTTTGCCGAGGGCCGACCCAATATCGAGGCGCGCGACGACATCAAGATTACCGATGTGGGGCCGATCATCCGGACAGTCGAGGGCGTGCGCGGTGAAGGCGATATGGTGCAACGGCGATGGAGCTGGCCCGGACCTAACAAGCGGCCGGTCTATAACTTCCGGTCCGAGGGTCGGGAGTTCTCATCGAACCGCTGCCTGATCGTCGCTGACGGCTTCTACGAGTTCACCGATCCCAAGGACCCGAGGAAGAAGCGCAAGGACAAGTGGCTCTTCACGAAGAAGGACGAGCCGCTCTTCTGCATCGCCGGCATATGGCGGATGACGCCCGAGGTCGGCGAGGCCTTCACCATGCTCACCATGGAGCCCGGCCCTGACATCGCGCCGTATCACGACCGGCAAATCGTGATCCTTGAACGCGATGTCTGGGAGGATTGGCTCGATCCATCCGTGCCGGCGAAATCGCTGATCAGGCCGCTCGCGCCAGGAGCGCTGCTCGTTGAGCAGGTCGGCTAAGCCGAGCTACTGGGCCGCAAACCTCGATCATGGATGCGGCACGGCGCGCACGACCTGGCGGGCGGGCTTGTCCTGCCGCTCGCCCTGATAGGAGACCTGGCGCAAGAGGTTGTCTTCTGTCCAGGTAAGGTAGGTCACCTCGACGACGAGTTCGGGTTTGACCCAATGCACGCGTGACACCTCAAGCGGTGAGCCGAAACGGCTCTCGCGGGGCGGCGGGACGTCGAGCGGCATGCGTGACGTCCTCAGCGGTCCGAGCCTGCGGGCCAGTCGTTTGAGCTCGGCGAGCGTGATCCCGGTGCCGACCCGCCCTGCGTACCGCAACGTGCCATCATCGGTATAGTAGGCGAGCAGCAGCGCGCCGATATGCGGGCGGCTGCCTGTGGGGTCGGTCCACCCGACGACGACAAATTCCTCACGGTTGAGGCATTTTGATTTTACCCAGAGGCCGCGGTCGCCCGGCGCGTATGGCCGATCGCTCCGTTTGGAAATGGCGCCCTCGAGTCCCAGCCGGCAGGCGTGCTCGCGAAACTCGGGGCCGTTGCCAAGCACGTGTTCGCTGAAGCGGAGCCCAGGCATGGGTTTCGAGAGCGCGGCTTCCAGCTGGGCTTTGCGCTCAATGAGCGGCAGCCCCGCAGTGTCGTTTCCGTTCAAGAACAGTAGATCGAACGCAAAGAATACGAGGTCGCCTGTGCGACCCTCGTCCATTGCCGCTTGCAAGCGGCTGAAGGAGGTTACGCCGTCGGGCCGCACTGCGCACAGCTCCCCGTCGAGATATGCGCTCTCGACCGGGAGTTTGCGGAGCGCCGAAACCGTGGCTTGGTAGCGATGGCTCCAATCAAGGCCCGTGCGGGTCAGCAGTCGGATATCCTCGCCATCGATGCGCGCGTGAATCCGATATCCGTCATACTTTATCTCGTGAAGCCAGTCGGGACCGTCAGGGGCTTCGTCAACGAGACGCGTGAGCTGCGGCGCGATCCAGCCCGGCGGACGCTTTGCGGCCGTTTTGTCGCTCCTCGTTATTCTTCGCGCCATTCCGCCGTCCTTCTGCGGAGCTGGTCGACAAAGTCGGCGGATCGCCCGCACTCAATCGACAACCGTTTCATGCGCGCCAACTGTTGCGCAGCTGCCCAGTAACATCAGTGGAAATCCCGGGTCTTCACTCTGATCGTATCGATGAGCAGGTCCGGAATATAGATATCCCGGGTACGCAAGCCCTTGGGCGGCAGCTCGCGCCGATCCGGACCGCCGGCGTGCGTGACCTGGTCGCCGCGTCCATGTGGCACCGGAAACGGCGCGCCGCGCTCACCGACGCTTGCCAGTTCAGCAGACAGATCAGTGAAGCGCTGCGCGACAAGATGAACAACCTCGCCCTCGCGTTGGATTCTGCCGCGCACGGCGATCATGCCGGCAGAGAGGACGGTGCGGCGGTTCGCCTCGAACACCTGGGGCCAAACCACCAGGTTTGCGATCCCGGTCTCGTCCTCGAGCGTGATGAACATGACGCCCTTGGCCGAGCCGGGCCTTTGCCGCACCAGCACGATCCCCGCGGCTTCGAGCCAGCGGCCGTCGCGCGCCTGCATCGCCTCGGAACACGAGACGATCCGGCGCCGGCGGAGATCGTCGCGAAGGAAGATCACGGGATGATTGCGCAGCGAAAGTCCGACGTGGCCATAGTCCTCAACCACCTCGCGGCCGGCCGTCATCGGCCGTAGCGCGACAGTGGGTTCAATGATCTCTGGGACGCTATCGTTCTCGCGCATGGATGCGGCGGCGAAGAGCGGCAGTGGCTCGTCGCGCAACGCCTTGATCGCCCACAGCGCCTCGCGACGCGCCAGGCCGAAGGACGCACGAAACCCGTCCGCCTCGGCGATCTGCGTCAGCGCTGCGACCGGGACGCCGGCCCGACGCCACAGGTCGTCCACAGAGTAGAACGGCCGGTCCGCCCGGCAGGCGACGATCGCGGCCGCATGAGCGTTGGCGAGGCCCTTGACCATGCGCAGGCCGAGACGGACGGCGAAGCGATCCTCATTCTCGGTCGGTTCCAGCGTGCAGTCCCAGCGCGACGCGTTGATGCAGACGGGACGTACTTCGACGCTGTGCGCGACAGCATCGCGGACGATTTGCGCTGGCGCGTAGAATCCCATGGGCTGGCTGTTGAGCAGGGCCGCGCAGAAGACGTCGGGGTGCCAGCATTTGAGCCAGGCGCTGGCATAGGCGATAAGCGCAAAAGAGGCTGCGTGGCTTTCCGGAAATCCGTAAGAGCCGAAGCCTTCGAGCTGGCGGAACGTCGCCTCGGCGAAGTCGCGATCGTAGCCGTTGGCGACCATGCCTTCGATGAGCTTGGTCCTGAATGAGCTGACGCCGCCCGTGTGCTTGAAAGTCGCCATCGACTTGCGCAGCAAGTCGGCTTCGCCCGGCGTAAAGCCAGCGCATTCGATCGCCACGCGCATGGCCTGCTCCTGGAAGAGTGGAACACCAAGGGTCTTGCCCAGGACCTTCTCGAGCTCGGGTTTCGGATAGTGCACGGGCTCGAGACCCTCGCGCCGACGCAGATAGGGATGCACCATGTCGCCCTGGATCGGGCCGGGCCGCACGATCGCGACCTGCACGACGAGGTCGTAGTAGGTCCGCGGCTTCAGACGCGGCAGCATCGACATCTGGGCTCGGGATTCGATCTGGAAGGTGCCGAGCGTGTCGGCTTTGCGGACCATCGCGTAGGTGCGCGGATCCTCGGCGGGAATGGTAGCGAGGTCGAGATTGACGCCTTTGTGCTCAGCGAGGAGGTCGAGGCCGCGCTTCATGCAGGTGAGCATGCCGAGTGCCAGGACGTCGACTTTCATGAAGCGCAGGGCATCGATGTCGTCCTTGTCCCATTCGATCACTTGCCGATCGACCATCGCGGCCGGCTCGATCGGCACGAGGTCATCGAGGCGGTCGTGCGTCAGCACGAAGCCGCCGGGATGCTGACTGAGGTGTCGGGGTGCGCCCATGAGCTGGCGGGCGAGGTCGAGCGCGAGGCGCAGGCGTCGGTCTGAGAGATTGAGGTTCAGCTCCGCGACGTGCCTGTCGGCAACACCTTCCTCCGACCATCCCCAGACCTGGCCGGAAAGCGAGCGGATGAGGTCTTCGGGCAACCCCAACGCTTTGCCGACGTCTCTGATGGCGCCCTTGGTCCGATACCGGATGACGGTCGAGCACAGCGCGGCATGGTCGCGACCGTAGGTGTCGAAGACCCACTGCATGACGATCTCGCGCCGCTCGTGTTCGAAGTCGACATCTATGTCGGGCGGCTCGCGCCGCTCCTCCGAGACGAAGCGCTCGAAGAGCAGGTCGTTTCGGCCCGGATCGATGCTGGTGATGCCAAGCACGAAGCACACGGCGCTGTTGGCGGCCGATCCGCGGCCCTGGCACAGGATGTCGCGCGAGCGGGCGAACCTGACGATGCTGTTGACCGTTAGAAAGTATGGTCCGTAGCCGAGCTTCTCGATCAGCCGCAGTTCGTGCTCGAGCGTCGCGCGCACGCTGTCAGGAAGCCCTTCGGGATACCGCTCGACGGTGCCGGCCCAAGTGAGCTTCTCCAACATCTGTTGCGGCGTGAGCGAGGGGTCGTCGCGCTCCTCTGGGTATTGATAGGCGAGCTCGTCGAGCGAGAAGCGGCATCGCTCGGCGATTTCCAGCGTGCGGGCCAGGGCCCGGGGATAGCGGCTGAACAGCCGGTGCATTTCTTCAGCCGGCTTGAGATGGCGGTCGGCGTGGCGCTCACGACGATCGCCGAGCTCGTCGATGGTGACGTTGTGGCGGATGCAGGTCACGACGTCCTGCAGCATACGCCGGCCGGGCTCGTGAAACAGGACGTCATTGGTGACGACGGCAGGCACCTGCAATTGCGCGGCGAGGTTCGAGAGCTCGTGAAGCCGGAGCTGATCGTTCGGCCTACGCCGCAGCGTGAGGGCCAGATAGGCACGATCGCCGAAGGCCTCGCGCAGGCGACGCAGGCGAAGCCCACATTCATCGTCGGCGAGGTCCGGCACCAGCACCGCGATCAGCCCGTCGCCATAGGCGACGAGATCGGTCCATTCGAGATGGCACTTGGCCTTGCCGGCGCGCTTCTTGCCAAGCGAGAGTAGGCGGCAGAGCCGCGAATAGGACGGCCGGTCGGTCGGATAGACCAGGACCGAAATGCCGCCCGCGAGATCCAGGCGACATCCGACGACGAGGCGCACGCCCGTCGCCTTCGCCGCCTCATGGGCCCGCACGATGCCGGCGAGTGAATTGCGATCGACCACGGCGAGCGCTTCGATTCCGAGCAAGGCGGCTTGGGAGAACAATTCCTCGGCCGACGACGCGCCGCGCAGGAAGCTGAAATGCGAGGTGACCTGAGCTCGGCGTAGCGCTGGGTGCTCATCCGAACACCCCGTGCAGATACCAGCGGTGCGAGCCGGTCGACGCATCCTCGCCGTCCCCGGAACCATAGACCCAGTAGCGCTCGCCGGCGTCGTCCTCGATGCGGAAATAGTCGCGGACGGCTGCGAGCTCGGCATCCCGCTTCCACCACTCGCCGAACACGCGTTCGGGACCGTCGGCGCGCTTCACCCTGCGGCGGATGCCACGCCAGGTGAAGGAGACCGGCGGGTGATCCGGGAGGAGCGCGACCGTCTCGATCGGCTCCGGCCGCGCGAGCAGGCGTGCGGGCCTCGGCCAGTGGTTCGGCCACGTCGCGTCGCTGTCGGGCGCCATCGCGGGAATGCGACAGACGGAGCGCTCGGGCACGTCGCTCGAGACGGGCGCGATCCGATAGATCGCGCGCTCCCCCACGCGATTGGCGAGCGTGTCCACGAGGTCCGAGATATCAGGTGCAGTTTCCTCGACCAGTGAGCTCATGAGCTGCCTGCGCACGAGCGGCTCGGCGATGGTCGCCGCCAGCGTCATCACTTCGATGCCGAAGCCCGGATCGATGGTCTCGATCCGGTCGCAGAGCAGCCGGGTCAGGCGCTTGCTGTCCCGCACCGGCTGCGCGGTGCCGACCCGCACGGCCTGAACGCGGTTGTCGACGCGGTGGCAAAGGAGATCCAACCTTCGCACGCCGAGGCCTTTGTCCTCGAGCGCGCCACAGAGGCCGACGACGAGCTTGCCGATGTAGCGGGCAATCGTCTCGGCGGCACCGATCGGCTCCGCAAAGGCGCGTCGCACTTCGATGAGATCGGGCGGTCGGATAGGCTCGATCGGTTCGGCGCTCTGGCCGAGAGCCTGGTCGAGGCGCCGTCCGAGCTCGATGCCAAAGCGCAAAGTGAGTGGGGCGCAGGGCTGCGCAAGCAAGTCACCAACGCGCTCGAAACCGAGAACACGCAGGTCCGCGGACATCGAAGCAGGAAGGCGCAGCGCTTCCAGCGGCAATTGGGCGATGGCAGATGCGCCGTGTCCGGGCGGCGCGACGAAGGTCGGTCGCGCCACATAGCGCGCCAGCGCATGGGCCGCGCCCCAACTATCGGCGATGGCTGCGCGCGCAGCGACGCCCGACATCGCCAACCGGCCAATGAGCGCGTCGAGCATTGCCAGCTCGCCGCCATGAAGATGATCGGCGCCGGTCGAGTCGATGACGATGCCGTCCGGCGGGTCCGCAGCGACGATCGGCGCGAAGCGCTGCAGAATCCACAGGGCGAGACGGTCCAGCGCGTCGACGTCCGCTGCCGGATCGGCGTCCCTGATAATGAGGGCCGGCACGAGAACCTGGGC
>NZ_RZSX01001430.1:0-870 GCF_004023105.1 Mesorhizobium sp. M5C.F.Ca.IN.020.32.2.1
CTTCGGAGAATAGAAGTCATGAAGATCATGCAGATCCAGTTCACGCTCGACGATCGCGTCTAACAGCGCGATTGTGGGCCGAGGCAACCCGACGTCAAGTACTGCTTGTCGATAGTCTTCGGGAAAGTGGACGCCCAGCTGCTGCTCAGCAGCACCCAAATCCTCATCTGAGACTGACTCAGGGGGATATGTTGGGATGGTCCACTTCTCAACGAATCGCGAAAGTGACATGCGCGCTACTTCCAACACGGAGTAGACTTAGCAGCTTGGGAACGCATGGCAACGCCCGCTTCCCAGCCATCTCGGTGAATCCCAGTTTATGGGTTCACGGCCTAATCACTACCGCTGGACTCGTGTTACCTGCTGCCGGACAATACATTTTCCCCGACTGAGTCCTTTCAAGCGGCGCTAAAAACCATGGCGAATGAGACACTTCCACGCGACCCGTTGCGGCGTGAGGCCTTCATGAAGGCATCCCGGCCGGAAGCGCCTGCGCGGCCGTTCATTCATCTGCGCGTGCATTCGGCCTATTCGCTGCTCGAAGGCGCACTGCAGCTCGGCACCGTTGTCGGCCATGCGGTGAAGGATGACGCCCCGGCCATCGCCGTCACCGACACCAACAATCTGTTCGGCGCGCTCGAGTTTGCGCAAAAGGCGGTAAAGGAGGGCATTCAGCCGATCATCGGCTGCCAGACCGCTCTCGCCTTTTCCGGTGAAGCCAGCGACAGCCAGCGCGACCGCAGACGGCAAGGCCCGGAAATGCGGCCGGTGGTCCTGATCGCGGCGACCGAGGCCGGCTACAGCAATCTGGTCAGGCTGGTCAGCCGGGTCTATCTCGAAACGCCGCCCGGCGAGGCCGTGCATCTGACG
>NZ_RZSX01001431.1:0-864 GCF_004023105.1 Mesorhizobium sp. M5C.F.Ca.IN.020.32.2.1
AGCCAACACAGCGCCGCACGTCCTTTGGGACGCGCAAAGGACGCTGTACCATTTTCGGTTATGCGTTAGGCGTATTTCTCTCCATGGAGTTTCCCATGCTGACCATTTCGGCGGCCGAGGTCGATCAAGCGCTGACCTTTCCCGGCCTGGTCGAGACGCTGCGCGCGGCCTTTCGCGATGGCGCGGTACAACCGGTCAGGCATCACCATACGGTCGAACGGCCCGACGGCGCGGCCTCGACGCTGCTCCTGATGCCTGCCTGGACCGACTTCAATGCGGCCGGCACGTCGGCAGGCGGCCATATCGGCGTCAAGATCGTCACGGTGTCGCCCGACAACAACACCGTAGGCAAACCCGCTGTGATGGGGCTTTACCTCCTGCTCGACGGCGCGACCGGCGAGCCTGAAGCCATGATCGATGGCCAGCGGCTGACGCAGTGGCGCACGGCCTGCGCCTCGGCGCTGGCCGCTTCCTATCTGGCCCGCGAGGACGCTGAGCGGCTGCTGGTGGTCGGCGCCGGCGCGCTGTCGCCGTTCCTCGCCAGGGCGCATTCAGCGGTGCGGCCGATCACCGCAATCCGCATCTGGAACCGCACACCGGCCAATGCCGAAAAGGTTGCGGCGGAATTGCGCGCCGAGGGCTTTGCGGCCACCGCCGCGAGCGATCTCGACGCCGAAATCGGCCAGGCCGACATCGTTTCGTCGGCGACCATCACGACCACGCCGCTGATCAAGGGCGCGCTGTTGAAGCCGGGCACCAATGTCGATCTGGTCGGCGGCTTCACGCCGGTCATGCGCGAAAGCGACGACGATGCGATTGCGCGTGCTCGCGTCTACGTCGATACCCGGGCAGGCGCCGCCAAGG
>NZ_RZSX01001432.1:0-860 GCF_004023105.1 Mesorhizobium sp. M5C.F.Ca.IN.020.32.2.1
GTCTGGTGGAGAGACGACGGTGACTTTGCGGGCAAAAGGCAAGGGCGGCCGTAACAGCGAGTTCCTGCTCGCCTTCGCTATCGGCATCAGCGGCATGGATGGCATCCACGCGCTGGCCGCTGACACCGACGGCATCGACGGCTCTGAGGACAATGCCGGCGCCTTCGCCGATGGCTCGACGGTGTCGCGGATGCGGGCGACGGGCGTCGATGCTAAGGCCATGCTCGCCGGCAACAATGCCTGGACGGCATTCAACGTCGTCGGCGATCTTTTTATGCCCGGCCCGACCGGGACGAATGTCAATGACCTAAGGGCGATCCTGATCAGATAGGTTCAGGCCGCCATCAGCTTTTTTACCGCCTTCATGTCCTGCAGGAACCGCTCGCGCTCGGCCTGTTTGTCCGCCGGCTCGCGAATACGCAGGATGAAGGACGGGTGGATGGTGACGAACACACGCAAGCCATCGTCGCGCTCCACGACCTCGCCGCGCATCTTCATGATCGGCACGACCTTGCCGAGCAGCGACTGCGCCGCTGTTGCGCCGAGCGCCACCGCCAGATTGGGCTTGATCATTTCGAGCTCCTTGTCGAGCCACCAGCGGCAGGCCTGCACCTCGCCGGCATTTGGCTTGGAGTGGATGCGCCGCTTGCCGCGCGGCTCGAATTTGAAATGCTTGACCGCGTTGGTGACATAGACTTTCAACCGGTCGACGCCGGCATCCTCAAGGATGGCGTCGAAGACCTTGCCCGCCGGCCCGACGAAGGGTTTGCCGGCCAAATCCTCCTGGTCGCCAGGCTGTTCACCGACGAAGATCACCTTGGCCTTGTCAGGCCCTTCGCCGAACACGGTCTGTGTTGCAT
>NZ_RZSX01001433.1:0-854 GCF_004023105.1 Mesorhizobium sp. M5C.F.Ca.IN.020.32.2.1
CTCCTCGGCCGGTCTCCTGCCGAGCGCCGACTGCGCGCCGGCCGATCGCGCCCGGCGCTGCGTCTCGAGCTTGCGCGGATCGCGGTTCCAGGCCAGCGCGTTGAGCTTTGCGCCCGCCGCCGGGCCGAGCAGGCGCTCCAGCGACCCACCGTTGGTCTTCGCCAGCTCGCCGATGGTGTTGACGCCGATGCCGGCCAGCCGCTCCCTGGTGACCGGACCGACGCCCCACATCAGCTCAACCGGCAGATCGTGCAGGAACTCGAGCTCGTGGCGCGGATCGACCACCACCAGCCCGTCGGGCTTGGCCACTTGCGAGGCGATCTTGGCCAGATGCTTGGTGCGCGCCACGCCAACCGAGATCGGCAGGCCGAGTTCGGCGCGCACGCGGCGGCGGATGGTTGTGGCAATCTCGGCCGGCGGGCCGAACAGACGGGTGCAGCCGGTGACGTCTGCGAAGGCCTCGTCGATGGAAATCCGCTCGACCACCGGCGTGAAATCGCCAAGCACTTTGATGGCCGCGTCGCCGAGCCGCTGGTAATCCTTGAAATGACCGCCGACGAAAATCAGACCGGGGCACAGTTCCCGCGCCCGCCGCCCCGGCATGCCGCCACGTACGCCGAAGGCCTTGGCCTCGTAGGACGCGGCCAGCACGACGCCGCCGCCGACGGCGATCGGCTTGCTGCGCAGGGCCGGGTCGAGCAATTGTTCGACCGAGGCATAAAAGGCGTCCAGATCAGCGTGGAGGATGTTGGCTTCCATCCGGCCCGTTCGCCCGCGGAGGTTCGAACGCCGCATTGTCTCGAGGGTGGTTTGGTTTGGAACATAGAGAGAACATTGTACGTGCATTGTCAAGG
>NZ_RZSX01001434.1:0-853 GCF_004023105.1 Mesorhizobium sp. M5C.F.Ca.IN.020.32.2.1
GTTCCCTATGAGACCACCGAGGCGCTGGCGCCGGCGCTGCTCAAGAAGCTTGTCGCCATGCCGCTGCCGGACGGCGTGCTGCTCAACGTCAATTTTCCCAATTGCGCGCCAGAAGAGGTCGCCAGCACGGTGGTCACCTCGCAAGGCAAGCTCGTCCACAGCCTGTGGGTTGACGAGCGCCGCGATGGACGCGGGCTTCCTTACTATTGGCTGCGCTTCGGCCGCGAGCCGGTCGAGGGCAAGCAAGGCACCGACCTCCACGCCATGCGCAACCGGCAGGTATCGGTGACGCCGCTGCAGCTCGATCTCACCGCTCATGAAATCCGCGATCAACTGACCAAGGCGCTCGCATGAACCTGAACCATGGTCCGACGGTCGACGACCGCGAAGGCTTCGCCGCTTTCCTGCTCCGCCTGCGTGGCAAGGGCGTCGTGCCGAAGGCGCTGATCGCCGCTTTCGAGGCGACGCCGAGGCGCGGCTTCCTTTCCGCGCAGTTCCATCCGATCGCCTGGTCGGACCGCATGCTGCCGATCGAATGCGGCGAGGCGATCGAGGGCGCCGATCTGCAAGCTGCGGTGATCGCAGCACTTGCCATCGAGCCGGGCAACCGGGTGCTCGAGATCGGCACCGGGTCGGGTTACACGGCGGCGGTGATGTCGCGGCTTGCCGCGCGGGTCGTCACCGTCGACCGCTACAAGACGCTGGCCGAGCAGGCCAAGCAGCGCTTCGACGCGCTCGGCATCGGCAATGTCATCGTGCGCCAGGCGGACAGCTCGAACGGACTGGCAAATGAAGCGCCGTTCGACCGTATCGTCGCGTGGGCGGCCT
This sequence comes from Mesorhizobium sp. M5C.F.Ca.IN.020.32.2.1, assembly GCF_004023105.1. Classification (NCBI taxonomy): domain Bacteria; kingdom Pseudomonadati; phylum Pseudomonadota; class Alphaproteobacteria; order Hyphomicrobiales; family Phyllobacteriaceae; genus Mesorhizobium; species Mesorhizobium sp. M5C.F.Ca.IN.020.32.2.1. The sequence goes on from NZ_RZSX01001434.1 coordinate 829, forward strand.
TCGACAGCCTGCCGCGCTTCCTGCT
>NZ_RZSX01001435.1:0-850 GCF_004023105.1 Mesorhizobium sp. M5C.F.Ca.IN.020.32.2.1
CGTCCGTGCCGAGCGCCTCCTTGAGGCGCGCGGTAACCTCCGCGCGCAACGCGGCATCTCCCAATTCCCGCCAGCGTAGGGCAAGCGGCCCGCCGACGAAGACGACCAACGCAGGGTGGCCGCCATCCTTGCTGACGTCACAGGCAAAAAGTGCCGGCGGATCGCGCCACATCACCATGCCGCTCAAGCCCTTGGCGCGCCAAAAGGCTGTGGGATAGCGCACCTGCATTTTGATCACCGCGCCGCTTTGCCAGACACCGAGGGCCTTTTCCAAGGCAACCGGCAGCGGCGGCGCAAAATCCAGCTTCGAGGCCACCATCGGCGGCATGGCGATCAGCGCCGTTCGCGCCGTGATCGAGCCCGTAGTCGACGCGAGACGAACTCCTCCCAGTCTGCGCTCGATCGTTCTGACCGGCGTGTTCAATCGCAGGCGGTCGCCGAGATCCTCAGCCAGATCATCCGCCAGAGACTGCATGGTTTCGTGCACGAAATACTGCAGCTCCGACACCTCATTGGTGATACGGCGGTCATTGTCGATGAGGTGCCAAAGCGGCAGTTTTTCGAGCGCCTGGCACCACAGGCCTTCGATCATCGAGCGAAAAGCCGCCTTGGCCTCACCGGGATCGTTCTGGCGATCGAGCCATGCGGCGACGGTCAAGCCGGCAATAGTCGGATTGCCCGGTGCAATCGCGTTCATGCGGTCGCGGATCGCCATCGAGGCGGAGTAGATTCGCTCGGCATCCTGTTCGCCCGTCAGCGGCTGGGCAATGACTTCGCCCTTAACATAGGTCTCGACCAACGTCTTACCGAGCGTTCGCACCAAGGCCATCAGTTCCGGCATGTCCTCGCA
>NZ_RZSX01001436.1:0-848 GCF_004023105.1 Mesorhizobium sp. M5C.F.Ca.IN.020.32.2.1
ATCGCGATGCGCGTGTTGATCTCGACGATGCTGCGATTGCGCATCTCGCTGGCCTGGCCGGACAGAACCAGCCGGCTACACACTTCCGCCAGCAGGAAGGGGAGGCCACCCGTCAGCATCTTGTGAGCGACCCGGATCCGGTGGCGATAGGCCGGTGGACAGGCGAGCCAGCCGCCGCGAACACCAGCCGCGACGGATTTCGACAGGCCGCCGGCAACGATGGTCCGTTCGGGGGCATATTCGGCCAATAGCGGGGTCGGGTCGTCGGTCAGATCGCCATAGAGATCGTCCTCGATCAGGATGACATTGTATTCGCGCGCGACGCGCGCGATCGCCTCGCGGCGTGTTGCCGACAGCGTCACCAGTGTGGGGTTCTTGGCCGTCGGCATCAGGAACATCATTTTCGGATGTTTTTGCGCGCAGACGCGCTCGAAATCCTCTGGGTCTAGTCCTTCGTCGTCAGACGTCACCAGCGCGGTCCGGCGGCCGATCAGGCCGGCGCTGCGTGAAATCTGCGAATAGGTGAGGTGCTCGAAGACGATATAGTCGCCAGGCGTGGTGAGCGCGGCAATCGCCGCCATAACCGCCGCATGGGTGCCGAGCGTCGGAACGATGCCGTCAGGGCTCGGGCGAAACGAATTTCGCGAGAGCCAGCTGCAACCGGCCTCGAACCAGCGGTCCGGAAAATCCCGCGTATAGCTTGAAATCTCATACGGATGGTCCTGCGTCGTGCGCGAGAGCACATCGGCGACAATGGCGCCCTGGCCAATATCCGGCGCAGCCGTGCTGTCGAAGCGCAACTTACCGCGAGGCGCATCGATATAGCGCGTGCCTTCCACATGTGGGTC
>NZ_RZSX01001437.1:0-841 GCF_004023105.1 Mesorhizobium sp. M5C.F.Ca.IN.020.32.2.1
CTGTCGGACCGTTCGTTCAAATCCTGGAAGAAACGCGCCAACATCGCCGAGGCGCTGTTCGAGAATCTCGCCCATGTTGTTGCCCAGTCGGATGTCGACGGCGAGCGCTTCCTCTCGCTCGGCGCCCGGCCGGTCACCGTATCCGGCAATCTCAAGGTCGACACCACGCCGCCGCCGGCCGATGACAGGACGCTGTACACGCTGAAGCGCCAGATCGGCGCCCGACCGACCTGGGCGGCCATCTCGACCCATGACGGCGAAGAGGTGGTCGCTGCCGAGGTTCACGCGATGCTGCACAAGCGTCACCACGGTCTTTTGACGATCGTCGTGCCGCGCCATCCCGATCGCGCCGAAGCGCTTGCCACGCAGATTTCCGGCATGGGCCTGAAAGTCGCTCGGCGCAGCAAGGGCGACCGGATCATCGCCGATACGGACATTCTGCTCGGCGACACGATGGGCGAGATGGGGCTTTATCTCCGGCTGACAGAGATCGCCTTCGTTGGTCGTTCGCTCACCTCGGAGGGCGGCCAGAACCCGCTGGAGCCGGCCATGCTCGACACGGCGGTGCTGGCCGGCCGCAATGTCCAGAATTTTCGCGAAACCTATCAGCGCCTGCTCGACAGCGGCGGCGCCAAGCTGGTGCGCGACCGCGACATGCTGGCCGGCGCCGTCAATTTCCTGTTGAGCAACGAGGTGGCTCGCCATGAGATGATGGCGGCCGGCGCGGCGACCGTCGACGAGATGCGCGGCGCGCTGGCGCTCACGTTGAAGTCGCTCGAACCCTACATCCAGCCGTTGGCGCCCTTGAGGCGCGACTTGACGACCAACGGCTGGATGTAGG
>NZ_RZSX01001438.1:0-840 GCF_004023105.1 Mesorhizobium sp. M5C.F.Ca.IN.020.32.2.1
TTCGATATCTTATCGCCGGACTTTCACGCATACCCCTTCCCCACGGCTGACTGGATGCGCGCCGAGGGGCCAGTCGTTTGCATGAAGCTGCCGATTGTCGGCCGCACATGGCTCTCTGTGACACATGACGCCTGCGCAACGCTGTTGAAGGATCACGCGAGCTTCGCTCGCGACCCTGCCAACGCAGGGAGCAGAACACAGGCGCGGATACTCAGATTCCTGCCGAGGACCATCAGCCTTCTGGCGCAGAATATGCTCGGCCATGACGACCCTGAGCACCGCCGCCTGCGCGGCCTCGTTGACCAGGCGTTTCAGCGCCAAACGATCGAGGCCATGAAGCCGATGATCACGCAAATAGCCGATCGGCTTCTCGACAAGATGGAGGAAAGACCGGAGGTCGATCTCATGGCCGAGTTCTGTCGCGATCTGCCGCTTTCGGTCATTTGCGCGATGCTCGGCCTGCCGGAGCAGGATCACGATCGGTTCAAGAACTGGTTGGGCGGGCTGAAGGACACTGCCAATATCGGCGCGGTCATCCGCGCCATTCCGGGCGTGATCCGCGTTGTCCGCTATCTTCGCAGCGTCTCGCGATCGGGGGGCAGTGCACTGCCTGACCGATTGATCGCCGCGTTGCGCGATGCCGAGACCGACGGGCAGAGGCTCAGCAAGGACGAACTTGTCTCGATGATTTTCCTGCTCTTCGGCGCTGGGCAGGAAACCACAACCCATCTGATTTCCGGAGGGCTCCTCGCACTGCTATCGCATGAAGATCAACGCCGCAGGCTGCAGAGCGAACCAAGCCTGATGCCCACCTGCGTCGAGGAGTGTCTGCGCTACGTA
>NZ_RZSX01001439.1:0-840 GCF_004023105.1 Mesorhizobium sp. M5C.F.Ca.IN.020.32.2.1
GGCCTTCATAGCCTTCCTCCTGCGCGAGCTTGTGCGCTGCATCGACAAGTTCGGAGCGCAGTTCGGCCTTTTGTTTCTCGCGGCGTGTCTGGACGCTGAGCGGCAATTTTCGCCTGCCTTCTGTTAGCGGCTGTTAGTGGCTGGCTAATTTATATACGCTGTACGGAAACGGACAAGGCGTTGTCAAATCAAGCATTGGCAGAATCGGCGTCGCGGCGCTCCGATTGGCGATACCCCTAGGTCGGCCGGCACATGAAGATCATCTCCGCCGAGGCTCGTTGAGCCGTTCAGGCCGCTTCCGGCTGGCGCTCGATCAATGTCAGCGTCAGCCAGCGCGCGGTCAATGCCGGTTTTTTCGAGCCCTCGATCTCGATGGTCACATCATGCGCCGTCTGCACCCAGCCCGACGGCCTGACCTTGACGTCGGCCAGCACGAAACGGGTGCGGATGCGCGCGCCGGTCTTCACAGGCGCCAGGAAGCGCAGCGAATCGAAGCCATGGTTGACGCCCATCTTGCTGTTTTCGAGCGGCGGCATGGTCTCGAAGGTCATCGCCGACAAAAGCGAAAGCGACAGGAAGCCATGCGCGATGGTGCCGCCGAACGGCGTCTCGCGCTTGGCGCGCTCCGGATCGCAATGGATGAACTGGTGGTCGTCCGTGGCATCGGCGAACTGGTCGATCATGCGTTGCGAAACGACCCGCCACGGCGACACGCCGACTTCCTTGCCGACGCTGGCCAGAAGCACATCGAGACTGATCGGTTCCACGCTGATGTCCTCCATTTCAACCGTCCGTACGCGAGCGGCTTCATTCCTTGAACAGTGTCAGCCCATGCTGCAC
>NZ_RZSX01000143.1:0-9648 GCF_004023105.1 Mesorhizobium sp. M5C.F.Ca.IN.020.32.2.1
CCCTAGGGTTCAACAACCGGTTGCGCTTCTCGAGCCCCGCCACAATGCGCTCGACCGCATTGTTGAAATCTTCCATCGTGACGACGTCCGCCCTCCGGCGCGTGGCAAGCAGGGTGGCCTCGTTGACGAGATTGGCGAGGTCGGCGCCGGTAAAACCCGGCGTCAGCGCGGCAACTTTCTCCGCGTCGACATCCGCCGCCAGCTTGGCCTTTTTCATGTGGACTTGAAGTGTCTGGACGCGACCTTGCTTGTCCGGCCGATCGACCAGCACCTGCCGATCGAAACGGCCGGCGCGAAGAAGTGCCGGGTCAAGGATTTCCGGGCGATTCGTCGCAGCGAGCAGCACGACGCCGATTTTCGGATCGAAACCGTCGAGCTCGACCAGGAGTTGGTTGAGTGTCTGCTCCTTCTCGTCGTGGCCGCCCATCATCGGGCCCGCACCGCGGGCGCGGCCCAGCGCATCGAGTTCGTCGATGAAGATGATCGCCGGGGCTTTGGCGCGTGCCTGCTCGAACAGGTCGCGCACACGAGCGGCGCCGACGCCCACGAACATCTCGACGAATTCAGAGCCAGAGATCGAGAAGAATGGAACATTTGCCTCGCCTGCAACGGCCTTGGCGAGCAGCGTCTTTCCGGTGCCGGGTGGCCCGACCAGCAGCACGCCCTTGGGCATGCGCCCTCCAAGCCGGCCGTATTCCTGCGGGTTTTTCAAAAAATCCACGATCTCCTGCAGCTCGGCCTTGGCCTCATCGACACCTGCCACGTCGTCGAACCTCACGCCGGTATTGGCCTCGACATAGACCCTGGCCTTGCTCCTGCCGATTTGCATCAAACCGCCCATGCCACCGCCCATGCGTCTCATCAGCAACATCCACAAGCCAAAGAAGACGAGGATCGGGACGACCCAGGAGAGCAGGTCGCTCAGGAAGGTGCTTTCGATCTGGCCAGTGACGGTGACGCCGTGTTCCTGCAGCTGCCGTGCCAGATTCGGCTCGACGCGCGTGGTAATGAATAGCGGTTTCCCGTCCTGCGGCTCCTTGAAGCGGCCTTGGATGAAGCGATCGGAAACCTGCACGTCGGCGATCTTGCCGTCGCGTAGCAGGGTCTCAAACTGGCTATAGGGAATCTGCGCGACGTGCTGCGTGGCGGTGTAGACATATTGGAAGATCATCAGCACCGCGAAGGCGGCGATCCAGTACCAGATATTGAACTGCGTCTTCCTGCTGCTCATGTCCATGGCATCTCCTCCAGCGTCACATCAATGCAGGTTGCCGAACCGCCACGGCACGCTGGGTGCCGTGGCCAGCCGGCGAAGCCGGGATGGCTCCCTCGCTCCAGCAATTGGATTTGCCCTTGGAGCCGCGACAATCGGCTTCGGAGCGTGCCTTGGGAGAACGTCGGGGAGCGCAAAGTGTTGCAAGGAGTACTGCGAGGGAGCCTTGGGATTCGCAGTCGCCCGCGACAGCTACGCGCCCAATCGGGACCTTCTGGAACGGAAATCGATCGCCGAAGGAGACACGTTGCCGGGCTCACGATGCCGAGCCTGCTGCAAGCCAGGCATCGCGCTTGGTGATCCGCCCTCAAGAGGCGGCTGCTTCTGGCAGGCCCTCCAAACAAAGCCATTTATGCTTTCTGTGAGGCCAATGGAGCATTGTCGGGGGCGGGAATTCCGGGTCCTCCAGACAGCCGACCGATACCGACAGCGCATTCTTCAGCCCTTCTGCCCGCATGAAGACGACCGAGCCGCACGTCGTGCAGAATGTCTGCTCCAGCCATTGTCCCGACGAGCCGGTTCTGCGCCAGGATCTGGTCTCGCCTTTGTGGCCGACGACGGTGGAGTCGGCGTAAATGGCCCGGTATGAGAACGCCGTTCCGGTGCAGCGCTGGCACTCCATGCAACTGCACGCATAGACGCGTCGCGGCTCTCCGGCGAGGACAAGTTCCACAGCCTGGCATGAGCAGGTCGCGGTTCGTTTCATCTTGCCGCTATGCATTCGCGGGCGCCCCGCTCTGGCGCGGCGAGCCATTTCGAAACAGGGGCGCGAGGGATGCAAAATCATCTTCCATGCTCCCGAGCGAGAGCGCCCGCCGAAAGATCATATCCATGGCGCGCGGCATAGCCGCGTCGAGGCCTCGCTCCTCGCATGCCTCAAGCAGGTGCTGAAAGGCGCCGTAGTGGGCACCCAATGACGCCAGGGTCGCGTCGTCGCCGGCAAAACGGCGTGCATTCGTTCTATCCACCAGGTCGAACAGAGCGGCATCGACAACCGGCTTGAATCCGGAAAGATGGCTCCTGAACGTCGCCAGGTCGAGACCTTCAGCCTCGGCGACGGCCATGCCCTGGAGCGCTCCGAAGAGCCCGCCCCACATCTGAGTGAGCAGAGCGGTATCAAGCGCCGAGGCTTGACCTGGCAGCTCCCCGACATAGCTCGTGCCGCCGCCGAGTGCGAAGAGCAGGGGCTTGTGCTTCTCGTAAACGTCACGGGAACCCGAATAAAGCAGTGCGGTCTCTGATTTGCCGATAAAGTCCGGAGTGGCCATGATCGCTCCGTCCAGATAGCCGGCACCATGCGCTTCCACCCAGCGGGCTTCTTCCCGCGCCAGACGCGGTGAGCCGGAGGTGAGTTGCACGACGGCTTTGCCGGGCAATGCCGAAGCGGTGCCATCCCGCTTCAACAAAGCTTCGCTGGCGGCATAGTCGAGAACATTGATGATCACGACGTCGGCCGCATGGATTCCGGCCTCTACTGAAGGGGCGACCTTCGCGCCAAGGGCCGCCAATGGATCGCTTTTTGCCGCGGTCCGATTCCAGACCCATGTTGGATAGCCGCAGTCGAGCAGCGTTCGAGCAATGGACGAGCCCATTCGGCCCGCGCCGAGCACGCAGACATTCGATGCCATAGTAACTTCTCCGATAGACTGATGGCCCTGTCGACGAGGGTCCGTTTTATGTTTGGCGCGCTCGATCGGAAGATATAAATTCTTGCTGCGTTGAGAAGTACGCACCTTGAGGTAAGCTATCGCCATCATGACAGGAGCTGCCAAATGAGGCGCAAGGAACCAGACAGCTGCGGTTTTGCTGCCGCGCTGCAGGCCATCGGCGGAAAGTGGAAAACCTCGCTGCTATGGGAATTGCACCTGCGGCCATACCGCTTTGCCGAACTGCGCCGCTTGCTGCCTGGCGTCAGCGAAAAGGTGCTCACGCAACAATTGCGGCAGATGGAAGCCGACGGGCTGATCAGCCGGCGCGTCTATGACGAGGTGCCGCCTCGCGTGGAATACTCGATCACGCCGCTCGGCTTTAGCCTGAACGATGCGGTGACAGTCATGTCGGCGTGGGGCAAGCACCACGAGACATGGAAATCGCAGCGTAAGGCGGCCTGACACGGGCAGGCCTATGGAGGCTTTGGCCGACCGCCGCACGATTCCTAGTCGATGCGCGGTCGCTGCTTGCCACGACGGGCCAGAAGATTGGCGACGACGAGCAGCACAATCGACAACACCATCATCAGCGTCGCGGCGGCGGTGATTGCCGGGCTCAGCTTCTCGCGCAGCCCGATGAACATTTCGAGCGGCATAGTGCGCTGATTGGCGCTGGCCAGGAACTGCACCACGACGACCTCGTCGAACGAGGTGACGAAGGCGAAAGCGGCCCCTGACAGCACGCCGGGCAGGATCAGCGGCAGCATGACCCTGAAAAACGATGTGATGGGCTTTGCTCCGGAGATGGCGGCGGCGCGCATCAGATTGCGGTCGAAGCCGGTGAGGCTCGCTCCCACCGTGACGACGACGAACGGACTGGCGAGCGCGGTATGCGCCAGGATGATGCCGGCATAGGTGCTGGCAAGTCCGACACGTGCGTAGAACAGATACGAGCCGACGGCGGTGATCACCACCGGCACGATCAGCGGCGACAACAAAAGCGGCATGACAATGCGGCGACCGGGGAACTTTTCGTCGGAAAGCGCGATTGCCGTCAACGTGCCCAGCGTCGTTGCGATCAGCGTCGTGCCGAAGGCAACGATCAGGCTGTTGCCGATCGCAGATTGCCAGCGCTGGGTTCCAAGCACGACCTCGTACCAGCGTGTCGAAATTCCCTCCAGCGGGAAGATGAAGAAGGCGCCGCTGTTGAACGACAGGGGAACGGGAACCAGGATAGGCACGAGGAGGAACAGGATCACCATGCCGCACCACAGCCAGAGCAGGGTGATGCGGATTCTTTCGCCTGTCGTTGGATAAGAAGACAGCAACATGGCTACACCAGCTTGAGGCGGTCGAGGCCGAGGATGCGGGCGAAGATGCCGAACAGCGCCAGGGTGAAGACGAGCAGGATGAAGCTGAGCGCCGCCGCCATCTCCCAGTTCAGTTCGACATTAACGTAGCTGGCGATGAAATTGCTGATCAGCTGGTCGCTAGCGCCGCCAATCAGCGCCGGCGTGATGTAATAGCCGAGGCAGAGGATGAAGGTGAGCAGGCAGCCCGCCATCACGCCCGGAAAGACCTGTGGAAGATAGACGCGGCGAAACGCAGTATAAGGTTTTGCGCCGAGGGAATAGGCAGCCTTCATCTGCGAAGGCTGGATGGTGCGCATGACGCTGTAGATCGGCAGCAGCGTGAACGGCAGCTGGATGTGGGTCATGGCGATGATCAGTCCGATGCGGCTGTACATCAGGTCGAGCCGGTCGTCGGCGACGCCGAGCCACAGCAGCAGGTCGTTGACCAGGCCGAATTTCTGCAGGAGCACCGTCCAGGCCGCGGTTCGCACCAGGATCGACGTCCAGAACGGCAACAGCACCGCGACGATGAGGATGGCGGCGAGGCCCTTGGGTACGGAGGCGATGAGGTAGGCGAGGGGGAAGCCCAGTATCAGCGTGGCCAGCGTCACCGCTGCGGCGACGAAAAATGTGCGCATGAACACCTGCACGAAGATCGCCTGTTCGGGTGACACCCTTTCGATGCCGCCATCGCCGTTCCAGCGCAGATCAAGCGCGCTCAGCAGGTAGAACGACGTCACGCTATGGGTGCCGCTCTCGATGACCGGCCATGTGCCCGGCGCCGACCAGAACGGCACGGCTTTCATCACCTCCAGCGGCGGCCTGTCGGCGGCTTCCAGTTGGCGCACCGTCTTGAGCACCTGGCTGCGTGCACCCGGCAGGCGCGCGTTGAGGCTCTTGGCGAGTTCATAGGCGGTGCCCTTGGCCTGATTGCTCCGGAGGTCGGCGGCAAGAGCCAGGAAGGCAGCGTCGTCGGGCAGTCCGGTGCCGTTCCAGCCGCGCAATGCCTGGCTGGTCTGTGGCAAGGCGTCGGCAATCGTCGGATCATAGACGGCGCGCGACAGAAGCAGGACAATCGGGATGCCGAAGCTCAACGCCAGCAGCACGAGCAAAGGCGCCGCCAGCGCCAGCGATCGCAGCCGGTCGCCGAGATCGGCGCGCCGAAGCGCCGCCGCGACCGACTTTGCTGTGCCGGAATCGGCGGCCGACCAGTCGCGGCTTGCCCGCGGCCGGTCCAGTTTCGTGGGCTCAAGCGCCGACATTTTCCCTACTGCGCGAGCCAGGCATTGAAGCGCTTGACCAGATCCTCGCCATAGTCACCCCAGAATTCGGTGTCGGCGACCAGATAAGCGGTCATGTGGTCAGGTGCGTTCGGCAATTTCGGCAGGGCGTCCGGCGCGACGAAGGAGGCCGAATCGATGTGCACCGGCCCGTAGGTGATGTAGCTGGCGAGCTTGGCGTTGATTTCCGGCTGGCTGATATAGGCAAGATATTTGTAGGCCAGCTCCGGGTTCTTGGCGCCCTTCGGAATGGCGATCATGTCGTATTCGAGGATCTGGTTGTTCCAGACAATCTTGAACGGCGCCCCGTCCTTGTCGATGGCGTTCTGGATACGGCCGTTCCAGGCGGTTGTCATCACCACTTCCTTGGATGCGAGGAGCTGTGGCGGCTGCGCGCCGGCATCCCACCAGACGATGTCCTGCTTGATGGTGTCTAGCTTCTTGAACGCACGGTCGACGCCTTCGGGGGTTGCCAGCACCTCGTAAACATCGGCCGGCGCGACACCGTCGGCCATCAGCGCCCATTCGAGGTTCTGTGCCGGAAACTTGCGCATCGCGCGCTTGCCCGGAAACTTTGTCGTGTCGAAGACGTCGAGGACCGAGGTTGGCGCCTCCTTCAGCACGTTGGGGTCATAGGCAAGCACATCGCCATAGGCGTCGAGACCGACGCCGCAGTCGAGTGCGGAACCTTCGATGAACTTTTCACGGGGGGCGATCTTGGAATAGTCGAGCCGCTCGAGAATGCCGGCGTCGCAACCCTGCAGCACGGTCGCGGTCTCGACCGTCACCAGATCGATCGGCACGTTGCCGGTGTCGACCATCGCTTTGACCTTGCCGAGATCGCCAAGATATTCCTGCTCGACGATCTTGATCCCGGTCTCCTTACTGAACGGCTCGAACCATGCCTTGCGCTGGGCATCCTGCCAGGCGCCGCCGCTGGCCATGATCGAAAGTTCGTCGGCAAAGGCGGCATGTCCCATGGTGATGAATGCTGTGGCTGCCGCGAAGGCGAACAGCCGGGCCTTTGTGATTTTCATTGTTCTTATTCCCCTGTTTTCGAGATGGAACCGCCCGTCCCGGCATCGGCCGGAAAGGCACGGCAGTCGTTGGGCGCGCAGGAAACCATGACCGGTTCCCCGTTGCCCATGGTCGCTTCGGGGCCAACCTTGACGGTCAGCACCTGTCCGTTTTCCAGCCTGGCCAGAAGACGCTGGTGGTCGCCGAGATAGATGCGGCCATCGACGGTGGCGGCTAGCGCATTTGCTCCGTTCGAAGCGGGCGCAAGCTTCAGCCGCTCCGGGCGGATGGCGACATGGCAGGGCGCACCCTCCGTGACTCCGATGGCCAGCGCGGCGACCGAACCGCCGCCGTCCAGCGCGACGCGGCACTCCTTGCCGGAGACGCGCTCGACCTTGCCTTCCAGCGTGTTGTTCTCGCCGATGAAGCTCGCGACAAAGGAGCTCTGCGGCGTGTTGTAGAGATCATCCGGCGAGCCGAGCTGGGCAATTCCGCCATTGTTGAACACGGCAACGCGGTCCGACATGGTCAGCGCCTCGCTTTGGTCGTGCGTCACGTAGACGATGGTGACGCCTAGCATCGTGTGGAGCTGCTTGATCTCGAGCTGCATATGCTCGCGCAGCTTCTTGTCGAGCGCGCCGAGTGGCTCGTCCATCAGCACCAGGCTTGGCTCGAACACCAGCGCGCGGGCAAGCGCGACACGCTGCTGCTGGCCGCCGGAAAGCTGTGCCGGCCGCCGGTCGCCGAACTGCCGCAGCCGCACCATGTCGAGCGCGCGGCCGACGCGGGATGCAATGTCCGCCTTGGTGATCTTGCGGACCGAGAGCGGGAAGGCGACGTTCTCCTCGACGCTCATGTGCGGAAACAGCGCGTAGTTCTGGAACACCATGCCGATGTTGCGTTCGTAGGGCGGCAGCCTGTCGACCGACCGGCCTTCAAGCGTAATGACGCCGCCGGTCGGCCGTTCGAAGCCGGCGAGCATGTTGAGCGTCGTCGTCTTGCCCGAACCGGAGGGGCCGAGAAGGGTAAGGAACTCGCCGCGCGCCACGCTGAGGTTCAGCCGTGTCACCGCGAAAGTCCGGCCGTCATAGGATTTCTCGACATCGACGAATTCGACAAATCCCTGCCGGCCGGCGTCCGGTGCCGCAGCGGCGCTGTCGGCTGGCAAGACTGTTGCTTCGGCGATCACGGACGGAAATCCGTAGAGCGGCGGCAATGGCCGCTTGTCGAAACGAGGTGGTGCTTGCCGTCCATGGGTCGGTCTCGCATGACGCTGGCCGCGCAAGGGCGGCAAACAAACTTGTATGCTCACACAATCAATCGCTAAAGAACCATAGATGCAGACAAGTTCGCCCGTCAAGCGGCTTTCTTCCGGATTGTGTGAGATTTTTTCAGGCGAATTTTGAAAACGTGTACCGGACAAGTGCTATTGTCCGGAGCATTGTCTTATGCTAGATGCGCCATTAGCCAGAGAGTCAACACACCGAAACCGCCTAGCCGCATGCTTCAGGACCTGCAACTCGCCTCGGATGAAGGCCCGGTCTACCGGCGCCTTGCGGACGCTATTGCCGAACGGATTACAGCCGGCACGCTTGCCGTTGGAGACCGGCTGCCGCCGCAGCGCGAGATTGCCCGCGCACTTGGCATCAACGTCACCACGGTGACGCGCGCGCTGTCGACGCTGCAGCAGCGCGGGCTGCTCGAAGCGCGGCCCGGGCGCGGCACCACGGTCGCCGCCCGCAACGGCGGCGAAGGACCAGGTTTCGTGTCGGCGCCGAGCGAAGACACCGGTGTCATCGATCTTTCCGTCAACAGACCAGCGACCTCGGCCTATCTCGACGCGCTGGCGCTGCTGTTGCCGCGCCTGTCCAAGGACCGGCACTACGTCACGCTTCAGGACTATCACCCGCCTGAGGGGCCGCTGTGGGCGAGAGAGGCAATCGCCGAGTGGATGCGGCCGGCGGCAGGCGACGGCGATCCCGGCCGGGTGGTGCTGGCGGCGGGCGCCCAGCATGGGCTGGACTGTGTGCTTGGCGCGGTGACCAGGCAGGGCGACGTCGTGCTCGCCGACGAAGTGACCTATCAGGGCATCAATGCATTGTGCCGGGTGCATGGGTTAGAGCTCAGAGGCGTCGCCATGGATCGTGGCGGCATGCGGGCCGACGCGTTCGACGCGGCCTGCGCGCAGCTCCGCCCGCGCGCGGTCTTCCTGGTGCCGACCCTGCACAACCCGACCACCATCACGCTACCCGAGGAACGCCGGCACGAGTTGGTGGCTGTGGCCCGTCGCCATAACGTCCTCATCATCGAGGATGACGTCTACCGCCCGCTGGCGGACAATCCGCCGCCGTCGCTTGCCAGCCTCGAGCCCGAATTGACGGTTCACATCGGTGCCTTGTCGAAGTGCGTTGCCCCAGGACTGCGCCTCGGTTTTGTGATCGCGCCACGCGCCATAGCCGGCCAGGTCGCCGCGGCTTTGCGCATCAACTGCTGGAGCATCAGCCCTCTGACCGCGCTGATCGGCGCGCGACTGATAGAAGAGGGCGCGGCTGCGCGTATTATCGAAGCCCAGAAGCAGGAGCTTCGCCAGCGCCAGGCCATCGTTACCGAAATCCTCGGCCGGTACGATGTCCAGAGCCACGCCGCCTCGACCCATGCCTGGCTGCGCCTCCCGGAGCCGTGGCGGGGCGCGGGTTTCGCTCGCACCTGCCTGGAACGTGGCGTTGCCGTTCTTCCCGGCGATGCCTTCGCGGTTGGGCGCGAGCCGGTGCAGCACGGGGTACGCATCAACGTCGGCGCCGCGCGCTCGCTCGACGATCTGCGCACGGCCCTGAACACCATGGCCGAACTGCTCGCGGCCGGACATCTGCAACTGCCTGGCTTTGTCTAGGGGCTCGGTCGTGGCAGCACCGGAAACCGTGGAAGTCGCCATCGTCGGCGCCGGCATTGTCGGTTTGGCAACGGCACTCCGGCTTGCGGCCGAGGGGCGCGAGGTGCTGCTCATCGACCCCAACGAGCCTGGCTCCGGCGCCTCGTTCGGCAACGCCGGAACGCTCGCCGAATATGCCTGCATGCCG
>NZ_RZSX01001440.1:0-838 GCF_004023105.1 Mesorhizobium sp. M5C.F.Ca.IN.020.32.2.1
GTCATGGATAGGCAAGGCGGCGGCGTTATCCTGACCACGGCTTCGACCGCTGGCATCAGGCCGCGGCCCGGCCTCACCTGGTACAATGCATCGAAGGGCTGGGCGATCACCGCGACCAAATCCATGGCGGTGGAGCTCGCGCCGAAGAACATCCGCGTCAACTGCCTCTGTCCGGTCGCCGGCGAGACCGGCATGCTGGAGAAATTCATGGGCGCCGACACGCCCGAAATCCGTGAGAAATTCCGCGCGTCGATCCCGCTTGGCCGACTTTCGACGCCGCTCGACATAGCCAACGCGGCGCTCTGGCTGGCTTCGGACGAGGCGGCTTTCATCACTGGCGTGGCGCTGGAAGTCGACGGTGGACGTTGCATCTGAGCCGTCCGGCGCTGTCGGGTCAAGTTTGACTCGATCGTTTATCGCACTCGCTGGACGCGGCGGGCGACTGTATTACAGAACCCATCCGGGCCGTGCTGCAACGTCAAGGTTCGCCTGACAGCCCTAATGCATGTCGCGCCAAAGTGCGCAGCGGTTTTGCGATAACGACATGCATAAAAACGAGAACTTAAAGCGCGTCGCCTGAATCCATTCAAACGCGACGCGCTTAGGCGCCGGTCTTGACGAAGCTCTTGTAGATCCAGCCGCGTTTGCCGTTGTAGACGATCTCACACCATTTCTTGCAGCCCATCACCTGAACCGAGGTTTTGGCGGGAATGGTGACGATTGCCGCCGCACTGTTCTTCGGACCGGTGCGCATGGTGACGCCCCTGAGGATGCGTCCGGTATCTGCCGGGCTTGCTTGCTTGGCCTCGACTTTGGCCTGGGTGCCATCGTTCTGTGT
>NZ_RZSX01001441.1:0-838 GCF_004023105.1 Mesorhizobium sp. M5C.F.Ca.IN.020.32.2.1
CCTATACAGGGCTAAATCAAACGGCCGCGACCAAGTCAGCTTTGAAGCGGCGACATTGAGCGGTTTTCCGAACGGCGACCTGATGACGGTCCATTGAGGGCCGCGCCTGATATCCATGTCGGAAACCCGTCGAAGACGAACAGCATCTTCGGCGGGCCATAGTCGCAAAAAAGGCCTAGCCAGTCATGCGGCGTATCCGCCCTGGCCCCGCGCGACCGGCTTGACCGAGACTGCCGGTTGGGCCGAAGGCCAGAGAATGCCTGCCGCCGCCGCGAAGGTGATCATGGCATCGTGCGCCGCTTCGGGCGAGATCTCGCCGGCACGTGCCGCCTCGCATGCCTTCACCGCCGCGCCATAACTCAGGCGTCGCCGCGATGGTGGGAACTCGGTCAGGAATTCATGCATGTCGAAGAGCGAAGCGATTATGCGCTTGTGGCCGGCGCCGACGGTAACGGCGACGGGGGTGAAGAGCATCGTGTCGTGCATTCTTGCCTCTCGAATTGGGCGGAGGTGACGGCGGACGCCGCTCTCCGATCTGAATCGGACGCCCAGAAACGCGGATTGCGGCATCAGGTTCCATGTTGCCGAGATTAGATTTTCGCCACCAAGCTCCGTGGCATCAGCGCCGTGTCGAAAGGCAGCCTATTTCCACATGTCGCGCATGCGGGCGCCAAGGTCGACGCGCACTTGCGGCTGGCGGCGCGGATCGTCCTTGGCCTGGACGCTCGCCCATGATGTCTGTTCGAAGGCGCCGAGGATCGAGGTCGGGATGAAGCGGGTGCGCGAGGCGTAAACGTGGCGATCGCCGCGCGCCGCCTGGCCGTGGACGAAAAAGCGC
>NZ_RZSX01001442.1:0-837 GCF_004023105.1 Mesorhizobium sp. M5C.F.Ca.IN.020.32.2.1
GATGGACGATCGCGAAAAAAGGATCAGGAGAAACAGGCCCGCCGGCAAGGTCGACACCGCCAAGGTCGAGCTGACCGCCGTTGTCGTTGCGGTGAGCGAGAACGAGCCCTGTGTGCTGACCATCGGACAAGCGGACACTTTGCCCTCGGGCCCGCTCGCGCTCGAGCACCGATCGCTGCAGTCCGGATTGCGGGCCTGGGTCGAGGAGCAAACGGGCCACCCGCTGGGATATATCGAGCAGCTCTACACCTTCGCCGACCGGGACCGGTCCGGCACCGAGCTTGAGCAGCGCGTCATCTCCATCAGTTACCTCGCACTGACGCGCAAGGAACATGCATCGGGCTCGTCCAAGTGCGGCTGGCAAAGCTGGTACAAATATTTCCCATGGGAGGACCACCGCTCTGGCACGCCGAAGTTGCTGGATCTCCTGCGGCCGCGCCTGATCGAGTGGGCCGATGGCGGCAGCGGCGCGACCACACGCCGCGAACGCCGGCAGCGGGCGGCTATTGCCTTCGGCTTCGACGACCGCGACTGGAACGAGGAACTCACGCTTCAGCGCTACGAGTTGCTCTACGAAGCAGGCTTGGTCGAAGAGGCCAGACGCGGCAGGGACGCGACTCCGCCTCCGCTCCCAGACAAGTCCATGGCCGCCGATCATCGCCGGATCCTTGCGACCGGCATCGCGCGGCTGCGCTCCAAGATCAAATACCGGCCGGTCGTCTTCGAGCTGATGCCGCCCGTCTTCACCCTACTCCACTTGCAGCGAACGGTGGAGGCGCTCGCCGGCAGGCTCATCAACAAGCCGAACTTCCGGAGGCTTGTCGAGCAGCAGGAACT
>NZ_RZSX01001443.1:0-837 GCF_004023105.1 Mesorhizobium sp. M5C.F.Ca.IN.020.32.2.1
CGCCTACAAGGCCTACCAGAACTACAAGAACGGCAAGGCGCCTGCGGAAACGGCCGCAGCCGGCTCGCCGGAATTGTTGCCGCCGCCCGCCGACACCAGCTTCCATCCCTCGCAAGCGCCGCAAGGCGAGGACGAATTCACGCTGACGCTGGTGCGGGCGATGATTTCGGCGGCGAAGGCCGACGGCCATATCGACGACGACGAACGGCAAAAGATCGGCGGCAAGCTCAGCCTCTCGGGCATCGGCTCCGACGCGGAGAAGTTCCTGATGTCGGAGCTGGAAACGCCGCTCGACCTGGATACGCTGGTCGCCGGCGCCCAAACCGACGCGCAGAAGCTCGAACTCTACACCGCCTCGCGCCTCACCATCGATCCGGATACGCGTTCCGAACGCGGCTATCTCGACCTGCTCGCCGGCCGCCTCGGGCTGCCGGACGCACTGGTCGACCATGTCGAGGCGACGGTGTCAGCGGCAAAGGTACCGGCGGCAAAGGTGCCGGAGTCAGGGGTGCCGGAGTCAGGGGCGCCGGAGTCGGACAAGGCAACCGCCAGCTCGCGCTGGTAGGCTTCAGGGCCGCGGAGGGCGGCAATCCGGGCGCCGCTCTCGCGTTAATGTCTCGTTTACCTAGGAAGCGCATAACTTTAGGTAGTCGGATCGGCTTTCCTCCTCCCAAGTCCGGTTCAGATCAGGGCGGCCGCCAATGGCCGCCCTTTTGTTGAAGCCGGCTGGCGCTAACCCGAAATCGGAATCGATTTTTGGAAGCGATCATGCGCAAAATCAAATTGCTCGAAATCAAGCTGCTATAGCGTCCTTGCGGACACGCGGCGCTGTAGGAG
>NZ_RZSX01001444.1:0-830 GCF_004023105.1 Mesorhizobium sp. M5C.F.Ca.IN.020.32.2.1
CGATGGTGGGCGGCCGCGCGATCACCGAAGCGTCCGGTCGCGTGACGCAAAGAACGGCAGCGGCGATCGCCGCGACCGGCGTCGACCTCATCTCCGTTGGCTGGATCACGCACAGCGCGCCGATCCTCGACATCGGTCTGGACGTCCCGGTCAAGGCGGACAGCAACAGGAATTTGAATTGATGGGGACGACATGACAGCGTCATTGAAACGCAGCGGCATCATGCCGACACCAGTAGCTGCCCGCAAGCGTTGGACCCTTGAAGAGGCCCAGGCCCTCTATGACGCGCCCTTCAACGACCTGCTGTTCCAGGCGCACTCGGTGCACCGTCAGAACTTCGATCCGAACCGTGTCCAGCTGAGCCGGCTGCTCAGTATCAAGACCGGCGGCTGCCCTGAGGACTGCGGCTATTGCAGCCAGTCCGCCCGCTATCCGTCGGGGCTGAAGGCCTCCAAGCTCATGGACGTCGAGCGCGTCGTGAGCGAAGCCCGCAAGGCGCGCGACGCGGGCGCGACACGCTACTGCATGGGTGCTGCCTGGCGCAGCCCGAGGGAGCGCGACATGGACGCCCTGGTCGCCATGGTCGAGGCCGTGAAGGCGCTCGGCATGGAAACCTGCATGACGCTCGGCATGCTCGATCCTGGCCAGGCGCAGCGCCTGAAGGCGGCCGGCCTCGACTACTACAACCACAACATCGATACGTCCGAGCGATACTACGGCGAGATCATCACGACGCGCGGCTTCGCGGACCGGCTCGAAACGCTTGGCAACGTGCGTGCCAGCGGCATCAAGGTCTGCTGCGGCGGTATCGTCGGCATGGGCGGGCAGAC
>NZ_RZSX01001445.1:0-830 GCF_004023105.1 Mesorhizobium sp. M5C.F.Ca.IN.020.32.2.1
TTCCAGCCCACCGAGCTTGCCGATCTCGTGGCGCGCATAGCCGGCTCACGGCGCAGCCGCGCCGACGAGCAAGAGTGACGCGGCTCATGAAGTGGGGCAAAAGACATGCCGATTACGCTGCTTGACGGAATTCTCGTCGGCTTCACCTTGGTCTCGGCGATGCTCGCCATGGTTCGCGGCTTTTCGCGCGAGATCCTCTCCGTCGCCTCCTGGATAGCGGCGGCGGCTGCGGCGTTCTTCTTCTACCAGCCGGTCCTGCCTTACGTTCAGCCCTATGTCGACAATGAGAAGATTGCCATGGTGGTGGCCGCCGGCATCGTCTTCATCGTCGCGCTGATTGTCGTCTCCGTCATCACCATGAAACTCGCCGACTGGATCATCGATTCCAGGGTCGGCGCGCTCGACCGCACGCTCGGTTTCCTCTATGGCGCGGCGCGCGGCATCCTGGTCGTCGCGGTGGCCCTGCTGTTCTTCAACTGGCTGGCCGGCCCCAAGGCTCCGGGCTGGGTCGCCAACGCCAAGTCGCGGCCACTGCTCGAATCGATCGGCGCCAAGCTCGAAAGCCTGCTGCCCGAGGATCCGGAGAACGCGATCCTCAACAGGCTCAATCCGAATCAGCCGGCACCCGAGACCGGAGCCGAGACGCCTCCGGCGGCCGACGCGCCGGCGGCGGACGCACCGGCAGCCGGCGACGATGCTCCGGCGCTGGACGGGAGCGCGACCGACGCGCCACCGGCCGACAATGCACCGGCCAATCCGGCGCCGGCAAACTGACGATCATGTGAAAGCCGCAAACTCTACGTTGCTCTCGGGCAGTCATCACACTATAT
>NZ_RZSX01001446.1:0-829 GCF_004023105.1 Mesorhizobium sp. M5C.F.Ca.IN.020.32.2.1
GGTGGATATCATCACCGGCACGCTCGGCAAGGCGCTGGGCGGCGCGTCGGGCGGCTACACATCGGGCAAGTGCCAGGTGGTCGACTGGTTGCGCCAGCGCTCGCGTCCCTATCTGTTTTCCAACACGCTGATGCCGGCGATCGCGGGCGCCTCGATCCGGGTTTTCGAACTGATCGGCAATGGCGATGCGCTGCGTCAGCGCCTCTATGCCAATGCGGCGCGCTTCCGGTCTGAAATGGGTAAGCTCGGCTTTACGCTTGCCGGCGCCGATCATCCGATCATCCCGGTCATGCTGGGCGATGCGACGCTGGCGCAGGAGATGGCGGCGCGCATGCTGAAGCGCGGCATCTATGTCATCGGCTTCTCGTTTCCGGTGGTGCCGAAGGGCCAGGCGCGCATCCGCACGCAAATGTCGGCCGCCCATTCCAGCGCCGACATCGATCGCGCGGTCGAGGCGTTCGGCGCGATCGGGCGCGAACTCGGTGTGATTTCCTGAACGGCCGGAACAGAAAAGCGATTTCGGGTCATTCGGATCAAGAGATTCAAGGGACAAAAGAATGTCGAACATGATGAAGGCGCTGGTCAAGGCCAAGGCCGAGCCGGGCATCTGGATGGAAGAGGTGCCGGTGCCGGAAATCGGCCCGAACGACGTTCTGATCAAGATCAGGAAGACAGCGATCTGCGGTACCGACGTTCACATCTACAATTGGGACCAGTGGGCGCAAAAGACCGTGCCGGTGCCGATGGTGACCGGCCACGAGTTCGTCGGCACGGTCACCGACTTCGGCGCGGCGGTCACCGAATACAAGGTCGGCCAGCGTGTTTCGGG
>NZ_RZSX01001447.1:0-827 GCF_004023105.1 Mesorhizobium sp. M5C.F.Ca.IN.020.32.2.1
GCTGAACGAATGCATGTCGCCCAAAAGTTCATAGCGGTTTTGGGATAACGACATGCATGAAACTAAAGGCAGCCGTGCCGATAGCCACCCGCTTGGGAGCGCGGTTGCAGGAAACAGAAACATGAGGAGGAGAACATGAGGACCATATTTACCGGGCTCGCCTTTGCCGCGAGCATTTTTTCCACGCTGGCAGCAGTCGGGCCGGCCGCAGCCGAGACCGCCAACATCTGGGTTCGCGCCGACGGCTCGAACTTCATGCCGCGCATCGTCGACGCCTTCAACAAGGGGCATGAGAACCAGATCAAGCTGGACATCATCCCCAATGCCGAGATCATCCCGAAATACGGCGCGGCCGCCGCCGGCGGCACAGCACCCGATGCGCTGTCGCTCGACCTGATCTACACGCCGTCCTTCGCTGCCGCCGGCCAGTTGGAAGACATCACCGACTGGGCGAAATCCCTGCCTTATTTCGCGAGCCTGTCGCCGGCGCATGTCAAGACCGGCACCTACAAGGGCCGCATCTACGGGCTGCCGTTCTCCGCCGATAGTTCGGTGCTGATCTGGAACAAGAAGCTGTTCAAGCAGGCCGGTCTCGACCCTGAAAAGGGCCCGACCAACTGGGCCGAGATCGAAGCCTATGCCGAAAAGGTCAACGCGCTTGGCGGCGACACCAAGGGATTCTATTTCTCCGGCAATTGCGGCGGCTGCAACATCTTCACCTTCACGCCGCTGATCTGGGCCTCGGGCGGCGACATCCTCACCGAGGACGGCTCGAAGGCGACGCTCGACAGCCCGCAGCTGCGCGGCGCCATCGACCTCTACCGCTC
>NZ_RZSX01001448.1:0-826 GCF_004023105.1 Mesorhizobium sp. M5C.F.Ca.IN.020.32.2.1
GTCTCCATCATCTGCGGTGGCGCGCGCCTACTTGGTGTTTTCCAGCGCGTCGACCGTCTTCTTCAGCTTCTCGTCCGGGATCTCGACCTTCGCCTCGGCGCGCAGCGACTTGACCAGAGCGATGTACTTGTCGCGGATAACCGCCTGGCGGGCCTGGTCCTTGACCTGGTCGAAGGCCGGCGGCTGCTTGGCGCGCTTGTCCTCGACCTGGATGACGTGCCAGCCGAACTGCGACTGCACCGGCTGCTCGGTGTATTTGCCCACCGCCAGCGCGAAGACCGCCTTGTCGAACTCCGGCACCATCTGGCCGGGTCCGAACCAGCCGAGATCGCCGCCGCTGGTCTTGCCGCTCGGATCGCTGGTGTGCTCGTTGGCGAGTTTCTGGAAATCGGCGCCGCCGTCGAGCTGCTTGATGATCGTATCGGCCTCTTCCTTCGTCTTCACGAGGATGTGACGGGCATGCACCTCGTTGGTCGGCGGCGTGTTGGCGATTTCCTGGTCGTAGCGGGCGCGAATTTCGGCATCCGTGACCTTGCCGATGACATCCTTCTCGACCATTTCGCCATGCAGGGCGCGCTGCTGCAGGAATGCCATGCGGCGCTGGAAGTCGGGATCCTTGTCGAGGCCGGTGGTGACCGCCTGGGCAGCCATGACCTTGATCTCGATCGCCGCCGAAAGTGCTGCGGCGCGGCGCTGTTCTGGCGGCATCTGCGCAAACTGCTGCGACAGCTCGCCTTCGGCAAGGGCAAGGTCTGCCTCGGTCAGCGTCTGGCCGTTGATCGTGGCGACCACGGCGTTCGGATCGACCGGCGCGGCCGGTTGGGCG
>NZ_RZSX01001449.1:0-826 GCF_004023105.1 Mesorhizobium sp. M5C.F.Ca.IN.020.32.2.1
GGGCGGCATGATCCTCCTGACCGATGAGCTGCGTGAGCGCCTGCTCGCCAACGGCCGCGATCGCGGCGCCGACCATGTACCGGTGGTCAAGTTCTTCAACCCGCTCGGCGAAGGCGTGTGGCTCGCCACCGAACTGGATGCCGATGGCGACATTTTGTACGGCCTCGCCGATCTCGGCGATCCGGAGATCGGTAGCTTCTCGCTTCTCGAGATGACGTCGGTCCGCCTGCCATTCGGCATGGGCATCGAGCGCGACATCCTGTTTGCCACGGACCTGCCGCTCTCGGTCTGGGCCGAGGCTGCGCGTCAGGCGGGGAGCGTCCGCGCGGCGGAGCGCATCCTCTCTTCCGCGGCCCGGTCTCGCCGGGACGGCGCCTGATTTGCTTCCGCCTGAAATCCGCAAAGCCGCAGATGCGCCGAGTCGCATCTGCGGCTCCCTGCCTTTCCGGGTCTTCCTGTTCGGCGTCGTCCTCAGAGTGAGAGGGCGGCGCCGGTCTTCGTGACGGGTTAGGAGGTCGAGAGAGTTTCGGCCGCCCGTCGCGGAGACAATCCCCATGGCCACCGCCAAGCAGAAGATCACCCTCAACGCATCGCGCGACATCGCCTTCAACAAGCTGGTGCTCAGCCAGTCCAACGTCCGGCGCATCAAGCGCGGGGAAACGATCGAGGACCTCGCTGCCTCGATCGGACGCCGCGGCCTGCTCCAGAGCCTCAACGTCCGGCCGGTGCTGGATGGCGAGGGCAACGAGACCGGCATGTTCGAGGTGCCCGCTGGCGGGCGCCGCTATCGCGCCCTCGAACTCCTGGTCAAGCAGAAGCGCATGGC
>NZ_RZSX01000144.1:0-9584 GCF_004023105.1 Mesorhizobium sp. M5C.F.Ca.IN.020.32.2.1
GCATTGTTTGTTCCCCTTGTTTGTTGGTTGTTCGAAAGATCCTAAGCCCGGCTGAATTTCGGCGCCCAGGGCACCACGAAGCGTTCTAGAATTTCGGCTGCGTAGTAGAAGGCGATGCCGAGCACGGAAACGAGCAGCAGCGCAGCAAAGACAAGAGCCGTGTCGAGCTGGGTCGACGCGAACTGGATGACGTAACCGAGCCCGTCCGAGGCTCCGGCGAATTCGCCGACGATGGCGCCGATGACGCTCAGGGTCGCTGCAATTTTGGTTCCCGCCATTAGGCTCGGCAGCGAGTGGGGAACACGGATCCTGAACAGGATCTGGGTCGGGCTGGCACCAACCGAATTCATCAGCGACAGAAGCGAACGGTCGACCGATTGCATGCCGGCCAGCATCGACAGCGTCACCGGGAAGAAGGCGATGACCAGGATCAGACCGATTTTGGGTGCGAGCCCGTAGCCGAACCAGAGGATGAAGATCGGCGCTAGCGCGACCTTCGGCACATTCTGGAACAACACGACGAGCGGGTAGAGAGCGCGGCCCAGCCAGTCGAAGCGCACGATGACGAGAGCAAGCGCAATGCCGACTATGACCGAGACAAGGAAGCCAAACAGGATTTCGCCCGCCGTGACCACCGTCGCCTGCATGAGGGTGCCCCATTGGGCAACCAGGGATTTCGCAATCTCGGATGGGGCAGGAACGATAAAGGAGGATATGGAGAATATCCGCACCGCGGCTTCCCACAACACGATCGTCACCAGCAGAAGGATGACCGCCGGAAGCCAGCTGCTTGTCGCCGCATTCCAGCCGGAAACAGGCTCTGGCTGGGAGAGGTTCGTGAGAGGCTGCTCGCTCACGTCGCGCCTCCCGGCTGATGACTGGAGCGCAGCATCGTTCGAAGCTCAAGCACCAGCCTGACGAATTCGGGGACTTCGGTCACGGAAGCGTCGCGCGGATAGGGCAGCGGAATGTCCAGACTCTGAGTAACGCGTCCCGGGTTGATCCCCAGCACATGAACCTGGCGAGACAACTGAATGGCTTCGTCGATCGAATGCGTCACGAAGACAATCGTCTTTCCGGTCCTCTGCCAGATCTCAAGCAGCGACTGGCCCATCGAATCGCGGGTGATCGCGTCAAGGGCCCCAAACGGCTCGTCCATCAGCAAGACCGCCGGATCAAGCGCCAAAGCCCGGGCGATGGCGACCCGCTGACGCATGCCGCCAGACAGTTCGTTTGGGCGCTTGTGGGCGGCATCGCCAAGGCCCACCAGTTCCAGCATCTCCTGTCCACGCGCCCGCAGCGCCGAGCGCGACATCGACTTGTCGGCGATGCCTAGCAGCATCGAGGCATTGTCGACGGCGTTTTTCCACGGCAGCAGATTGGCGTCCTGAAAGACCAGACCTATCATCCGTTTGCGCGCCGCCTCGCCTGGCGAAACGCCGGCGATCGAGACGCTGCCGTTGCTCGGACTTACCAGCCCAGCCAGCACTTTGAGCAACGTACTCTTGCCACAACCGGACGGACCGATGAGGGAAACGAACGAACCCTTCGGAACCGAAAGGTCTATATCCCTAAGGATCAGTTGCCGGTTCTGATCCGTGCCCATGATTACCGACAAGCCCTTGGTGGAAATTAGGTCGTCGTGGCGAATATGGGCGGGTCGGCCGCCGGCTGGTCGAATGGTTTCAACCTGCATGGTCGGTCACCCCACACATGGTCATTGGCCGCAGCCGCGCGGTTTTGATGGTGCAGTCCGCATGAGCGGCCAACCAGGTGAAATTCCCAACACGGCCAGCCTCGTGCGCAACTCGTGCCATCGCCTACTCCTGGCCCTCGAGGATGCGGCGCACTGCGACCAGCTTGCGCGCCCGTTCACCTTGCAGCGCCTTTATCTGTTCGGGCGTGTAGGAGAACATGCCCTCGCCCGACTTGATTCCGAACTTCGATGCACCGGTCTTCTCCAGAACCATCGGCGCGACATCATCCCGATTGGAAAGATCGGCGTTCAGGAACGACGAGACGGATTTGTAGATGTCGAGGCCCGCCATATCGAGCAGCGCCATCGGCCCGATGACGGCGACCTTGTAGCCGATGCCCCAGGATACGCAGGTGTCGAGATCCTCCGGTTCGATGACGCCGCGCTCGACCAGGTCGACCGCTTCACGCAGCAGCGCGTAAAGCACGCGATTTTCGACGAAGCCGGGAACGTCCTTCTTCACAACCACCGGCAATAGCCCGATCGAGCGGATCAGGTCGCGTATCGTCGCCACGGTTTCAGGCGCGGTCTTCTCGCCGCCAATCACCTCGATCATCGGAATGATGTGCGGGGGGTTCGACCAGTGCATGCCGACCAACCTCTCGGGATGCGAAATATGGGCCTGCAGCTTGGTGATCGGAATTCCTGACGTGTCCGAGGCGACGATCGCCGAAGAACCTATCAGCGGGTCGATGGCGCGATAAGTTTCGGCCTTGATGTCGATATTCTCAGGCACATTCTCGATGACCAGTTCCGCACCATCGACAGCCTCGGCGAGGGTGCGGACGAAGCGCACCGTGCCAGCCCCCGATGCGGGCGCCTTGATATCGAGACGGTCCAGAATCGCGCCAGCAATGTCGAGCATGCCGCTGGCGCGTTCGACCGCGACATCGGAAACATCATACGCCGCCACGTCGAGCCCGCCGCGCGAAAGCCGCGCGGCGATGCCCGGACCCATCGTTCCCAGTCCGATGAGGGCGGCGCGCTTGATCATCATGCGGCCTTTGCGGGGGCGGCGGCGGTCGCCGCCTTGAAGGCCGGACGAGCGGCGATTGTGGCCACCCAGCGCTCGAGGTTGGGCAGCGACGGCCGGTCGATCTTGAAGTCGATACAGCGCTTCAGGATCGGCGCGCAGGCGACGTCGGCAATGGTCAGCTTGCCCAGTGCCAGGAAATCCTTGCCGGCCAGATGCCCGTCGACGATCTTGAGTTGCGCCACAAGGTCCTTCACCTGCTCCTTGTATTCGGCGGTCTGCTCTTCGGGCGTCAGCTTGGCGCCCTTGAAGGCGGCCATATAGCCCGGATTGACAGCTGCCAGCAGAAAATCCATCCAGCGCTCGACCTCGGTCTTTTCCGCCGGGGTGGCGCCATTCAGCTGCTCGCCGCCGGATGCCGCGAGATAGCGCAGGATGGTGTTCGACTCCCAGATCACGGTGTTGTCGTCGATCAGCGTCGGAACTTTCGACGTCGGATTGAGCGCCTTGTACTCGGCCGTCTGGGTGTTTTCGAACTGGCGGCCGTAGTCCTCGCGCTTATACGCCGCGCCAAGCTCTTCGAGCATGAAGAGCACCTTTTGAACGTTGCCCGATGTCTGGCGTCCCAAAAGCTTGTACATGTCGTCTCCTCGATTGTGTCGTGACCTACCTGCCGGCCGGCAGCGGCTTGTAGACGATGGCGTCCATTTCGATCTTGGTGTTGATGACGGCTTTTGCCTCGACGGTCGTGCGCGCCAGCACCGCGTCGCCGATCCCTTCGAGGAACGCCTTGTTGTAGCGGCCGAAATCGCGCGTATCCTCGAGATAGGTGGTGATCCGCACGACATCGGACAGCGTTGCGCCCTCATCGGCAATGACGCGCGCGATGGTCTTCAGCGTCGCCAGCGTCTCTTCCTCGATCGTGCCGCTGATCATGTTGTTGTTCTCGTCCTTCGGCACCTGGCCGGAGACGAAAATGAAATCGCCGGCCCGCACCGCCGGATGAAACGGCAGGTTCGGATTCTTCTTACCGATGGCGTAGTGGCTGGCGGATTTTCGCGTGCTGTCGTTCAACCTATCCCCCCTAGAGAACACTGGTTTCGATGATGTCGACGCCACGGATGCGGTCGATAAGGTAGACGATGCCGCGATCGTCGATGGTGACGTCGTTGGAAGACGAACGCTCAGCGCCTTCAGGCGCGTCGGGCACGAAATGGCCGACCTCCTTGGGTGCGAACGGGTCGGCGATGTCGACCAGCCGCAGCCCCTGCGCGAACCATGCAAACGGAATGATGGTGCCCTTGAAGCGCTCGGAAGGCTGATGGCAGCCGGTCATCGGCGGTTGTGGTTCGCCACCCGGGTCGAGGCCAGGCACCTGGAAGGTCGAGATCGGCAGCGGGTTCGTCTCGTCGGTGATGTCGTAGATCCAGGTGAAGGCCGGCGGCGAAGGTCGGAGTTTGGCGACATCCTCGTCCGCCACCACCATGATGTTGCGGCCCTTGAGCGGCTGCGGGATCGGCAGGCATGTGTGCGTGGGATGCGGGAAGCTCGGGCTCGAATTGATATGCGAGACAAGCTTCGGCTTCGAAATGTCGGAAATGTCGAGGATGAACAGACCGTGATGCCAGTAGCTGACATAGAGCCGGTCGCCCATGCGCAACGGATGGTGGCAGCGCGGCGTGACGTAGTCATGCCACGGATACTCCTCACCGCCGCCGGTCCACTGCCCCGGTATCCACCAGCGCCCGACCTCGACTGGATTTACCGGATCGATCAGGTCGAGGATCATCACGATGTTGCCGACATAGCCGTCGGCGGTCGGCGAGATATAGGCGTAGCGGCCGTCATAGTCATAGCGGTGCACGCCATGGCCGCCGGTTGTCCATTTCGAGATCAGCTTCGGCTCCGTCGGTCGGGTCGTGTCGTAAATCGCCAGGCCACCGCCGAAATCGGCCGGGCCCGCATTGCCGAAGCGCTCGTGGTTGATGATCATCAGACCGTCCTGGGCACGCACCTTGTGCGAGTGCCAGCCCGGCGGAACGTCGATCGTCGCGATCTTTTTCGGATTGCGCGGATCTGAAATGTCGACCAGCGTCGTGCCGCTCGGCGGGCGCATGTGGCCGACATGGAGGATGTTGCCGTCGACCCAGACCTGGCCACCGCCCGGACAGTCGACATGGCCGATCTGCTTTGTGTTGAACGCCGAAACCAAATTCATTCGCCCTTGCTGCTGAACCGTCTCTTTCGGTGTCCGCGCCATTATGCCAGCGCGGACAGTTTCCGCTGCAAAGACTAGACGATGCGGAGCAGGTCGCCGGCCTGGTTGCGGCCCCAGCGCTTGTAGAGGAGCAGCGCCTTCTGGGTCGGCGCATCGGTCGCGCCGAAGAAGATGACCGGCTCGGTCGAGGAGCCGTTGACATGCTCGACCCACGAACCGCCCGGTATGGCGATCGTGTCGAACTGGTTCCAGTCGTAGCGCTTGCCGTCGATGATTGAATAGCCATTGCCGCGGAACGGCGCCAACAGCAGGCTGGCGGTCTCGCGCTGCGGCAGCGTCTTCTCGCCCGGCCGCAACATCTGGACGTAGAAGTTGATCGTTCGGAAGACCGGGCCGCCGGTGGTGGGGTCGACATAGTCGATGACGATGCCTTCGTGCGGATCGCCGTCCCAATCCTTGTGCGCGTCGAGGATCGCTTCCATCTTTTCCCAGCGATAGACATACATCGGCGACGACAGGCCACCGCCACGCTTGTGGTCCACGAAGCGCGGCATCAAGCCACCCTCGCCGTAGATTCGCTGCGAATAATCGCTCGGGAACCGGGCGGTCTGCACCTTCTTCTCGACTTCCTTGCCGTCGACCATCTCGGTATATTTGTGGTCGAAATGCACGGCGTGCAGCGTCTCCACCAGCGGCAGGTCGAGAACCGATAGATTGACCGCCTGTTCGCCGCCGACCGTGCCGTGATTGTGCCAGGCGTCGTTCGGCGTCAGCACCATGTCGCCAGGGCCGAAAACCACATCCTCGCCTTCGACGCCGGTAAAGTTGCCCTTGCCGGTCAGGCCAAAACGTATGGCGCTCGGCGAATGCTTGTGCGGCGGCATGATCTCGTCGGGATCGTTCAGGCGGTAGGCGGTGTACATCGTGCTGACCGAGGCGCGCTTGGGCGCAAGACCCGGATTGACCAGGATCAGCGACCGGCGCTCGCTATCGTCCATGGTCACCAGTTCCGCGGCGCGCTGCAGCAGCGGCTCGATGTCGGTGTAGGACCAGACGAAGGGGATCGCCTTCGACGTCGCCATCAGCTGCTTGATCTCGTCGTGATCGACGCCTTCCGATGTCGCCCAGAACGGAAACATGTTCTTTTCGTAGAGGGCGTCATAGAGGCCCTTCAGCGCTGCCTTTTTATTGGTGACGGCAAGGTCTGCTGGTTGCGCCAAGGACATGTCTGACACCTCTCTTCACGAAGAATATGTGTTTAACCAACTCAACCGTATTCGGATTGGTTTTGCTCGACAATCCCAAAAATAGAGAATTTTTGAGGTTTTTGGTTGAGAAGCTTTTTTGAAAGGAAAATGCCGCAAAAGGGGACAAAATTTCAAAAATATGCGAAAAATATAACCTGTCCAGCAGGTGCGGATCGAGCCATGACGGCCGCGATCATCCCACGGCAGCCCAACCAACTCAAATTTTTCCTTCAACCAAAGGACTTGGTTGAACGCCGCGCGACAGCGATCAGGCGGCAATGCTTTGTTCAGCACGGCTGCGGATCAGGTCCGAGGCCTTTTCGGCGATCATGATAACCGCCGCATTGATGTTGCCGCAAATAAGGTCCGGCATCACGGAAGCATCCACTGCGCGGAGCCCGGCGACTCCGCGCACCCGCAGTTCGGGATCGACCACCGAGCCGGCGTCGACACCCATGCGGCAGGTGCCGGCTGGATGATGCACAGTGATCGAGGTCTTGCGAATATGCTCATCGATCTCGTCGTCGCTCTGGCATTGTGATCCCGGAAAGAATTCCGATGCGATGAACGGCGTCATCGACGGTTGTGCAGCGAGGTTGCGCGCAACGCGGAAGCCGGCGCGAAGCGACTGCCAGTCACGCGGCGAAGACAGGAAATTCTGGTGGATCAGCGGCGCGGCCAACGGGTCGTTCGACGCCAGTTTGACGCTCCCCCTGCTCTCCGGCTGGACGGCGACGATGCGGGTCGCAAAGCCATCGGCGAAGGGTGCCTTGAATGGCGACAGGTAAGGCCATGCGGCAAGCGGTGCAGCCGTGAAAAGCAGCTGAACATCCGGCAACGGCCGGCTTGCATCGCTTTTCAGAAACGCCACGACCCCGCCGGGCACGTCTCCCGAAAAGCCCTTGCCAGCGAGATAGGTCTTGACGAAATCCAGCCCGATACGGTCGGCCCGCATCATCTTCAGGAATGGTCCCGGCTGCCCGCGCCGGTACATCAAAATGACCGAAACATGGTCCTGCAGGTTCTTGCCGACCTGCGGCCGGTCGACTTTCGTCTCGATGTTATGCGCGGCGAGCTCGCCGCCATCGCCGATCCCAGACAGCATCAGCAGCTGCGGCGTATTGATGACGCCGCCGGCAAGCAGGACCTCACGCCGCGCCAGCACCTGGTGGGTCGCCCCGCCTCTGGCGTAGGCGATGCCGGTCGCCCGCCCATCCTTCAGCAGGATCCTCGTCGCCATCGCGCCGGTCAGCACCTTGACATTGTTGCGGCGCATGGCGGGACGCAGATAGGCCGACGCCGTCGAGCAGCGGCGACCGTTTGCGATCGTCATCTGCAGGCGGCCAAAGCCTTCCTGCACGGCGCCGTTATAGTCGTCAGTCTGGGGGTATCCGGCATCCCGGCTGGCCGTGGCGAAGGCATCGATCAGCTCGTCCTTGTAGCGGCAGAACTGCGTGTTCAGTGGCCCGCTGCCGCCGCGATAGTCGCTCTCGCCCTTTTCCCAGCGCTCCTGCTTCTTGAAATAGGGCAGCACCTTGTCGAACGACCAATCGGTGAGGCCGCTGGCCGCCCAGCGATCATAGTCGCCACGATTGCCGCGCACATAGGCCATGGCGTTGGTGGAGGAGGAGCCGCCGATGACCTTGCCGCGCGCGCATTCGACCTTGCGTCCGCCGACATTGGCCTCGGGCTCGCAGAAATACATCCAGTCGTGACGGCGCTCGGTCAGGATCTTACCCCAGCCGAGCGGGATGTGGATCATTGGATCGCGATCCCAGCCCCCGGCTTCGAGGAGCAGCACGGAAACATCAGGATCTTCGCTCAGGCGGTTTGCAAGCACGCAGCCGGCCGACCCGGCTCCGACAATGACATAGTCGAATGTTTCTCCAAACGGCATGCACGGTCCTCGGGAGAAGGACGGCCCCGCCGAGATGTGAGCCGTCAAAGAAACAACTGCGGCACTCAACCATCACGCAACTGGTGTTGTCAACCACTGCGCGCAGATGTAGATTGGTTGAGTTGGTTGAGTGCCGTGTTCATCGATTCCGTGTCACAATATGATATCGGGACGCTGAGTCGACCGCCGCCGATCAGACAGGAGATTTGGTTTTGAGCGCATTCGAGCCGCAGATCGTATCATCGGATCTCGACGACATCATCGCAGCGGTCCGCCAGTTGCAGCAGGATGGCGGCAAGCTTCCTTCCGAGCGTGACCTAGCCGAACATCTGAACGTGAAGCGCCATCAGCTTCGCAAGGCGCTCGAGTTGCTGCGCCAATCAGGTGATTTGAAACCGGCGCGCGCCAGGCGTGCGCCAACCGCCCTGCCCCGATACGGCGAAGAGCTCGTCAGGGTAACCAACCCTATCGAGGTTCTGGAGTTGCGCCTGCTCATGGAGCCGGGCCTCGCCCGGCTGGCATCGCTGCGCGCCTCCTCGTTCGAGACGGCCCGGATCATTGACGCGGCAACCACGCCGGAGAATGCCTCGTCGGGCGCGGTCGATTTCGCGTTTCATTCCGCCATCGTAGCTGCCGCCCGCAACCATCTTGCCGCCGAATTCTATAAGATGCTGCGCCAGGTCGGCGTCGATGCGCGGGTGAAGATCGCACGCACCGCAGCACCCACCTGCCCCAAGCGGATCGCCGAGCGCGACGGCGAACATCGTCTGATCGCCGAAGCGATCTCGAAACGCGACCCCGAAGCTGCCGAAGCGGCCATGCGCGCGCATTTGCTGTCCGTGCAAAGACGAATCACGGAACGGTCGAATTCCGGCGCTTTCGCGGCATGAGCGTTGCGCGTTCTAGCCAGCAAGCCTGCTCGCGGGGCCTTTCAAACTGATGCGTCATTTCGACGTGCTGGTCGTCGGCGCGGGATCCGCTGGCTCGGTGGTGGCTAGCCGGCTAAGCGAGGACAGCTCGTGCCGGGTCGGCTTGATCGAAGCCGGGACCATGCCGTCCGATCCCGATATCGCCGACCCGCTGAAATGGACGATGCTGCAGGGCCGCGCCTATGACTGGGCCTATCGGACGGTGCCGCAACCCTTTACCGCAAACCGCGTCCATGAATGGCCGCGCGGAAAGATCGTCGGCGGTTCGAGCTGCCTGCATGCCATGGCCTATGTGCGTGGCCATCCGGATGATTTCCAACCCTGGGCAGTGGCAGGCGGCGAGCGCTGGTCCTTTTCGGGCTTGTTGCCAGGCTTCGTCCGCAGCGAAGCTTTCACCGCCTTCGACGCGCCTTCGCGCGGCCGCAGCGGACCGCTGGACGTCTATCTGCCGGATGCGGAGGTCAGCCCCGTCGTCCGCGCTTATATGGCCGCTGGACAGGCCATGGGGGTCCCCGTCCTGACCGACCACAATAGCGGCGAGCTCGCCGGCACGAGCCCCAATTC
>NZ_RZSX01001450.1:0-826 GCF_004023105.1 Mesorhizobium sp. M5C.F.Ca.IN.020.32.2.1
CCCTATAGCAGC
The DNA here is from genome assembly GCF_004023105.1 of Mesorhizobium sp. M5C.F.Ca.IN.020.32.2.1. Taxonomy (NCBI): domain Bacteria; kingdom Pseudomonadati; phylum Pseudomonadota; class Alphaproteobacteria; order Hyphomicrobiales; family Phyllobacteriaceae; genus Mesorhizobium; species Mesorhizobium sp. M5C.F.Ca.IN.020.32.2.1. The sequence goes on from NZ_RZSX01001450.1 coordinate 13, forward strand.
GCCTTGAGATGACCGACGCTTCGTCCCTGCCACTCTATCCTCACCGCCATCTTCTGGGCATCCGCGATCTTTCCCCCGCCGACATCGAGCTTTTGCTGGACAAGGCGGACCGGGCGGTCGCGATCTCGCGGCAGTCAGAGAAGAAGACCACGACGCTGCGCGGCCGCACCCAGATCAACCTCTTTTACGAAGCCTCGACCCGCACGCAGTCGTCGTTCGAGCTGGCCGGAAAACGGCTAGGCGCCGACGTCATGAACATGTCGGTGGCGAGCTCTTCGGTGAAGAAGGGCGAGACGCTGATCGACACGGCGATGACGCTGAACGCCATGCGCCCGGACATATTGATCATCCGCCACCAGTCGGCGGGTGCCGCGGCACTGCCGGCGCAAAAGGTCGGCTGCTCGGTGATCAATGCCGGCGACGGCGCCCATGAGCACCCGACGCAGGCGCTGCTCGACGCGCTGACCATCCGCCGCGCCAGGGGCCCGCTGTCGAAGCTGATCGTCGCGATCTGTGGCGACATCCTGCATTCGCGCGTGGCGCGTTCCAACATCATGCTGCTCAACGCGCTCGGCGCCCAGGTCCGCGTCGTGGCGCCGTCGACGCTTCTGCCCGCCGGCATCGAGAAAATGGGCGTAGTTGTCACCCGTTCGATGGCCGAAGGGCTCAAGGACGCGGATGTGGTGATGATGCTGCGGCTGCAGCGCGAGCGGATGGAAGGCGCCTTCGTGCCTTCCGTGCGCGAATATTTCCATTATTTCGGGCTGGATGCCGAGAAGCTGAAATCGGCCAAGGACGGCGCTCTGGTCATGCA
>NZ_RZSX01001451.1:0-826 GCF_004023105.1 Mesorhizobium sp. M5C.F.Ca.IN.020.32.2.1
GCTGCGGACGGCGCGCTTTGCCCATTCCGGCATCGTCGAAGCACCGCGCGACTTTGGGCTGCCGCAGGTTCCCATCGCCGAGTTCGCCATCCGGCTGCGCCAGGATGCCGAGCCGCCGGCACAGGAGCTGGCTGCGCTGTTCAGCGGCAACCTTGCCTTGGCGCAGGCTCATTTCGGAAAAGAAAAAGCCGACCTTGCGGTCGGCTATAGGTTAGACGGGCCGAGGGGTTTGGGGGACTTGGGATGACCCGTCGGCCTCAACAATGCCTGAACCCGATGATGGTTCCATGACTTTATAAATTTATTTCAGGGGCAGATTTTCTCAGGCAGAACGCTGCCTCGCCGCCTGCCAGTCGCGCCCGGCATGGGCGAAGACCGCGCAGAGCACGATTGCGCCGCCGATCATGCTGGCGGCAGGCGGGACCTCGGCCAGGAACACGAAGGCGAACAGGATCGCGAACGGTACCTCAGCCGAGCCCAGCAGTCCGGATTCGGCGGCCGGGATGAGCCTCGCGCCCTCCGTCCACAGAATAGAGGCCAGCGCGAACGACATGCCGAAGGCGACGAGCAGCGCTGCGTCTCTGGCTGAGACCGCCAATGGATCGGTCACGAACCAGCCGAGCACGAACAAAAGGAATGCCGACACTGCCCCGGCCCACACCACAGGCGTGTCGCGGAAAGCGCGCACCATGATCATGTAAAGCGCGCTGCCGATTGTCATCAGCAGCGCCAGCCCGTCGCCGAACAGATGGCCGGTGCCGAAACCGGACCAGACCATGATCGCCACACCGCAGAGCGACACGGCGGCGGCGGCAAGCGTCTGCAG
>NZ_RZSX01001452.1:0-821 GCF_004023105.1 Mesorhizobium sp. M5C.F.Ca.IN.020.32.2.1
TTTATAACCTTCGGCGCCATGTCGCTGGTCGGCTTGCCGCCGGTCGTCGCCAACGCCACCTCGTCGCTGACACAGTTTCCCGGCTACATCACCTCGACGCTCGCTTACTGGTCCGACATCAAGCATCTCTGGCGCACAGCGTTGCTGCTCGGGGTCATATCGGCCTTCGGCGCGCTGGCCGGCGCCCTCATCCTTCTGGCGCTCGACAATCCGTCGTTTCGCGTCCTAGTGCCCTGGCTGCTGCTGGCGGCCACCGCGCTGTTCGCCGCCGGGCCGTGGCTGAAGCCGGCGCCCAAGCCGGGGCATGAGGCCGCGGTGGGTTCGCTGGTCGGTTCCCTGGCGCAATTCGCCACCGCCGTCTATGGCGGCTTCTTCGGCGCCGGCATGGGCGTCATGATGCTGGCGACGCTCGGCCTCACCCAGGCCGGCGACTATCACCGACTGAACGCGCTGAAGAACATGCTGGCAGTGGTCATCGCGGCGGTAGCCATCCTGGTTTTCATCTCCGGCGATGTCATCGCCTGGCGGCAGGCGATCATCATGATACCGGGCGGCGCGCTGGGCGGCTATGCTGGCGTCTGGATCGCCAGGCGCGTGCCGCAAATTGCCGTGCGCGGCTTCGTCGTCGGGGTCGGCGTGTTCCTGGCTTTTTACTACTTCGCCAAGGACTGAGCTGAATCAGGCTGATTCGGAGGAAGCGACATTTGCCTCGGGTGGCTTGTAGTAGATGTCGAGGTTGAGCTCGATACCGCGCTGACCCAGCATGAGTAGCGTTTGCGAAGTCAGCGCCAAGCCTTGATTCCCCTCGTCAAGCCAGACCC
>NZ_RZSX01001453.1:0-820 GCF_004023105.1 Mesorhizobium sp. M5C.F.Ca.IN.020.32.2.1
GGTGCCCGGCGCGCAGATCCAGACCGCCGGCGCCAGCCGCCTCACCCTTGCCTCGAAAAACCGCAAGGAGGTCGAGTTTCGGCGCTGAAGGCGATGACGAAGCCGCTGATGACGAAAACACCTGTACGCCCCCATCCGGAGCCGAGCATCTCCAGTTCCGGATGCGGCGGGATGCCGCCGATGGCCCGTGCCGAAACGCCGGCGGGAAAGGCCCACACCCAGTAACCATAGTGGTAGAACATCACGAGCACTGCGGCGAGAAATCGAAGTATGTCGACGCCGCCAAATGTGGTTTTTTGCTGAGCCATGCCGTAATCGTCGGTGGGCGACCCCGACAAAACTGTATGCGATTTGCTGCATTGCACAATGGCCAAATTGGCGCTCGGGCGCGCGATGCTCCGATGTCTTTACAGGCCGATTCCGCGTCTCTTGAGCGCTGCGGTGATTTCGTCGAGAATGATCGGATCGTCGATGGTCGCCGGCATCGTCCATTCTTCCTTGTCGGCAATCTTCTGCATGGTGCCGCGCAGGATCTTGCCGGAGCGCGTCTTTGGCAGGCGCTTGATCGTCACCACCGTCTTGAAGGCGGCGACCGGGCCGATCCGCTCGCGCACCAGCGTGACCACCTCGGTCTCAATAGTGCCGGTGTCACGCGCGACACCCGCATTCAGCACGACAAAGCCGAGCGGAACCTGGCCCTTCATCGCGTCGGCGATGCCGATGACGGCGCATTCGGCAACGTCTGGATGCCCGGCCAGCACCTCCTCCATGGCGCCGGTCGAAAGCCGGTGGCCGGCGACATTGATGATGTCGTCGGTTC
>NZ_RZSX01001454.1:0-820 GCF_004023105.1 Mesorhizobium sp. M5C.F.Ca.IN.020.32.2.1
GGGTCATCGGCATCGACTTGAGCAAGCGTCATCAATGAGCCCTCGCCTGATTGCACTGAAAACCGCGCCCACGAATGACGGCATTCTGGCGCAAAAGTGCAACAAACTGAGGCCGCGCAGATGACCGCTGTGGAAGCCGCTATCACGGGGCCAACGACCGGAATGAGGGCGCTGAGCTGTCATCGTCATCACGCAATTCGACTTCCTCGCCGCGGTGCATCTTCACCTGCTCCTGGTCGCGCGTACGCCAAGCTACGACATAGTTCGAATGAATGTCCGTCCCTCCAAAACCGGCTTAAAAACCGGTTTAATTCCGAAAACTAGGCCGGTGAGCGCGGAGTCATGATCTCTGAAAGAGTAGCGCTTTCAATTGGTTGGAATGGCGCGCCCGAAGAGATTCGAACTCCTGACCCCCAGATTCGTAGTCTGGTGCTCTATCCAGCTGAGCTACGGGCGCGCAACAGGCCATGCTTGCATGGCCCGCGATCCGATCCTTAACGACCGGCCGCGATGTGACGTGTTCCCTAGCGACTGAATTTCCGAAAAGCAAGCCGATCCGGCAAAAGTTTTGTTGTTCGTGCGTTGACGAGGATCGGGTGGGCAAGGATCAGGCCGGGCGGCGCAGGCCGTTGCGGGCCTGGTCGAGCCGGACCGGCTGGTCGGGAATGGTTACCGCGAAGGTGGTGCGGCCGCCTCTGCTTTCGACAAGCTCCACCGTGCCGCCATGGGCGCGGATCAATTCATAGGCGATTGCCAAGCCGAGCCCGGTGCCGCCGCTGCGGGCCGAGCCGCGGAACGCCGCGAACAGGTTCTCGCGCGC
>NZ_RZSX01001455.1:0-818 GCF_004023105.1 Mesorhizobium sp. M5C.F.Ca.IN.020.32.2.1
GCAGACCAGCATAGCCCATGGTGGTGACGATCGACATTGCTTGACCTGCCGCCGCACCACCAGCCCTGCCTGCGGCGGCGAAAACCGCGGGGACAATGTTGGCCACGCCAAAGCCGGATGCTGCCAGTGCACAGAATACGATTACGAGATTGGAGGCCACGATAAAGACGAGGACGGAGACGGCGCAAACCATGGTTGAGACCAGCAACAGCGTTGTCGGCCCGGTCTTCGACGTCATCCAATCGCCAGTCAGCCGGCCGATCGCCATCGTCGTCGCAAAGATGGCAAAGCCATAGGCACCGGTGCTTTCGGCGGCGCCAAAAATCGTCACAATGTAGACTGCGCTCCAGTCCATCATGCCGCCTTCAGCCAGAAGAGCGAGGAATGCGATCACGCCAAGCAGGAACAAATGAGGTCGCAGAGCTGGGTCGAGCGAGCCGCGCCTTGCCCCAACGCTTTTGACGCGCTGATCGGCACTCACTCCACTCCTCGAACCACTCAGAGCAACTGCTGCGAGGCAGGCGACGCTCAGGCCCGCCGCGCTCATGCAAACGGTCAGAGCGCCGCCATTGGCAAGGATTTGACCCACAAGGAAGGCGCCGGTCAAATTGCCTAGGCTGAACGCGCCGTGAAGCGACGACATTATATGTCTATTGACGCGGTTTTCGAGCACCGAGGCGTCGGTGTTCATCGATACGTCGAGAGTGCCGAAGCCGGCGCCGGCCACGAAGACGGCAGCGGCCAGCAACGGAACGCTCGCCACGTGCGGCACAACCACGAGGGCCACTGCGAAGACCAGCGCCCCGCAAATACTGATG
>NZ_RZSX01001456.1:0-818 GCF_004023105.1 Mesorhizobium sp. M5C.F.Ca.IN.020.32.2.1
GCCCACCCGACCCGGAGCATTTCGAGCGCGAGATCGCGGCCCGTCACGACGCATCGGGCCGATGGCACGCCATCATCGCCATAGGCGAGAACGGTGCATTCGACGGATTTATTGCCGACGGTTCGTTTAAGCCAGGCTTTGGCGAATGGGCCGCAAGGGACCGGAGGCGGTGCTTTGACACGCTCGCGGTCCTCCCATTTCGGATTGAGCGCCCATTGGGGCAGCTCGCAAGCATCGATGTCTGCGATACGAACTTGCTGAGCGAATTGCGGATACCAGAGGGTACGACCGTCCATGACGGCGACGCGCCCTTTGAAGACGGGATAGACGGGAGCGGGCACAACTGCGCGCGGCTCATAGCGGACTCGAGCCGGGCTCCTGATGACGTCAGCTGAAATCGCGGGGGTCGCGATACCTACTGCAACAATGGCCATAGCGACGATGGTTTTGTTCATTGTTTCGCTTTCTTGGCACGCTCATTGGCCGATCGACTCAGAAGGACGGCCGGATGCTGGACGTCTTCGAACTGCCACAAGCCAGCCCGCCTTTCGCGGGCGTCCTGTTCGGCAACAGCATAGGGAGCATGAAAAGGCAGGCTTTCGGCGTTGAGCGAAGCGAAGGCATAGCCGCTGGTAATCATCATTGTAGCCAGGTCGAGCCGGTCTTTACCAACCGTGGCGTAACAGACGACATAGGAAAATTCGGCCGTCTTGGCGACGGGCGCACACACCGGTTTCGTGTCTTTGATATAGGCGGCGAAGACGGCCAGCGATGCGTCGCCACAGTCGCGCTTTTGGCCTCTCTTGTCGGTGTAGGGC
>NZ_RZSX01001457.1:0-815 GCF_004023105.1 Mesorhizobium sp. M5C.F.Ca.IN.020.32.2.1
GTCGGGCGGCGCCTACTCGCAGTTCGAACCCATCATCATCGCGCTATGGCACGGCCAGCATCTTCTGACTCCGGCCTACTATCCCAAAGGACGGCCGCTGGTCGCCATGGTGTCGCGTAGTGCCGATGCCGAGCTCAACGCACTGATGATCGAGAAATTCGGCATCGAGGCGGTGCGCGGCTCGGGCGGACGCGAAAGCTCGAAGCGTCGCGACAAGGGCGGCGCCACAGCGCTGATTGCCCTGAAAAAGTCACTCGCCACCGGCAAGAACGTCGCCATGATCGCTGATATTCCGCATGGCACGCCGCGCGATGCGGGGCTTGGCATCGTTCTCCTGGCGCGGCTTTCGGGCCGACCGATCCTGCCCGCCGCCATCGCCACCAGCCGCCGCAAGGTGCTGGAGCGCAGCTGGGACAAGACCACGATCAACCTGCCGTTCGGCCGCTCCTCGATTGTCGTCGGAGCGCCGGTTTTCGTTCCGGCCAATGCGGATGAGGCCGAAATGGAACGCAAGCGCCAGGAGGTCACGGCCGCGCTCAACGCCGCGACCGCCGAGGCCTATCGCCTCGTGGATGGCTCAAAATGAGCGAGCGCTGGGCGCGCACCTTCCTGACGGCGTATCGTTTCGCAGGCGCAGTCGCCTACCCGCTGATCGGACCCTATGTCGCCTGGCGCACCTCCAGGGGCAAGGAGGACCGAATTCGCCGGCGCGAACGCTATGGCATCGCCGGGCGCGAGCGCCCCGAGGGACCGGTGATCTGGATCCACGCGGCGAGCGTCGGCGAGACAATTGCCGTCGTGCCGCTGGTCGAGAG
>NZ_RZSX01001458.1:0-806 GCF_004023105.1 Mesorhizobium sp. M5C.F.Ca.IN.020.32.2.1
GACGCCGATGTGGGGCAAAGACTGCTTCTTGCGCACGGGCTGAAAGGTTCGGCGCGCGGCGTCGGCGCCTTCGCTATTGCCGATTGCGCCAGCGCGATCGAACTTCAACCTGAAGATACCAATACCCTCAAGCGGCTTGGCGCCCTGATCGAAGAAGTCCGCGATTTCGTCGCCGCCATCAGCCGTTAAACCGATTTCCGAAAAAAACGGCATAGAGCGCCGCTTTCGCGCGGCAGTTGACTTGTCTGCTGGAGTGATTATCTCGGCTGGAACTCCCTTCAGGTGACAAATGACCAAGCTGACCTTCATCGCCCATGACGGCACACATTTTGACGTGGATGCCGAAAACGGCTCGACCGTCATGGAGAACGCGATCCGCAACGCCGTGCCGGGGATCGAGGCCGAGTGCGGTGGCGCCTGCGCCTGCGCGACCTGCCACGTCTATGTCGACGAGGCATGGACGGCGGAAGTCGGTGAGCCGGAAGCGATGGAAGAGGACATGCTGGACTTCGCCTACGATGTCCAGCCGAACTCACGGCTCTCCTGTCAGATCAAGGTGCGCGACGCTCTCGACGGCCTGGTTGTGCGCGTGCCCGCCCGCCAGGGCTGAAGCGTGAAGGCTGAAGCGTTGTAGCCGATTTTTCGGGTCCCGGCTTGGCAGCGGGCCAATGGTCATGCAGTGTCTCGCCGTTCTCTATAGCGCCGCGCATCCTCGTGGACACGCAAAGGACGCTATAGCGCCGTGATTTGGCGCATGATCTCCAGCGAAAATCGATTCCGATTTTCGCGGTCGTGCGGATTGAAGG
>NZ_RZSX01001459.1:0-804 GCF_004023105.1 Mesorhizobium sp. M5C.F.Ca.IN.020.32.2.1
CGGCGATCGTGCCCCAGATCTGCGGCACCATGATCTTCCAGAAGATCTGGAACGGATTGGCGCCGTCGATGACGGCCGCTTCCAGCGTCTCTTCGGGGATACCCCGCAAGGCCGAGGACAGGATAACCATGGCAAAGCCGGTCTGGATCCAGATCAGGATGATCATCAGGAAGAAATTGTTCCAGAACGGCAGCGATATCCAGACCTGCGGCTGGCCGCCGAAATACTGGATGATGGCGTTGAACAGGCCGATCTGCGTCTGGCCGGCGCCGCGATACTCGTAGATGAATTTCCAGATGACGCTGGCGCCGACAAACGAGATGGCCAACGGCAGGAAGATGAGGCTCTTGGCGATGGTGCCCCACCAGATCTTGTCGGTGAGGACGGCGATGATCAGCCCGAGGAAAGTGCAGGCGGCAGGCACGACCGCCAGCCACATGATGTTGTTGAGGATGGAGGTGCGGAACTCGCGGTCGCCGAACGCCCATTCATAATTGGCGAAGCCGACGAAGTTGGCGCCACCGCGATCAAGGAACGACAGCCTGAGCGTCTCCACGACCGGGTAGATCAGATAGATGGTGAGGATGATCATGGCCGGGCCGACGAACAGCCACGGCCGGATCATCCCCTGCCGGCGCAGATTGTCGATGGCCGCAGCACCTGCAACACCGCGCGACGGGAAGATGATGTCCACCAGCTTGTTGGCGCCCCAGAAATAGGCGACGCAGCCGCCGACGCCGACGATGATGACGAATATGGCCGAGAAAATCTGAGCCGCCACGGGTCTCTCCCTCTGCGCATGAT
>NZ_RZSX01000145.1:0-9551 GCF_004023105.1 Mesorhizobium sp. M5C.F.Ca.IN.020.32.2.1
TCCCCGCCCAGAGCGTGCTGGAGGATTGTCTGGCCGCCCACGAGCACGATTATCGCCGTGAACGCGGCTGCCGGCAGAAGGATGGCGTGTCGGTTGGTGCCGACGATGCGTTCGGCGAGCGAAACCACCAGCAGGCCCAAAAACGCCATCGGCCCAACCAGCGCCGTCGACGCCGATACGAGCGCGGCGACAAGAACCAGCAGCCCGGCAGCCATGCCGCGCCACGCGACGCCGAGCCCGATGGCTGTGTCGGTGCCCAGCGCAAGCACATCGAGAACATGTCGCGCCCGCCAGGCGATGGCGACTCCCGCCACGGTGATCACGCCGGCCAACAGCATGAGATCGGGTTCCACTGTATTGAAGCTGGCGAAGACCGCACCTTGCAGCACGGCGAAATCGTTCGGATCCAGCAGCCGCGCCAGCAACGTCGTCAGCGATCGGAACAGAACGCCCAGCACGACGCCCGTCAGCAACATCAGCGTCAGGTCGAAACGCCGGCGAAGCATCGGCAGGAACAGCGCCAGCGCGAGGCTCTTCATTACCGTGAAATTGCCGAGGAAGTGCAAGCGGGGATCGATGCCGGCAAAGCCGAAACCGCTCAGCGCAAAAACAAGCGCGGTCTGGCAAAAGACGTAGAGCGCATCCAGCCCCATGATCGATGGCGTGATGATGCGGTTGGCGCAAACGGTCTGAAACACGACCGTCGAAACCGCCACCGCCACGCCGACCAGAACCATCGCCGCCAGCCGCAGGGCACGCAGTTCGATCACGAAGGCGAGATTGCCGCGCAGGCCGATCGTCATGAACGCGACGCTGACCAGCACTGCGACCGCCGCCATCATCGCGAGGCGGCCCTCGAGTCGCATCGGGCCGCGTTGCATCACGACTTCAGTCATTGCTGTTTCGGCCAAGCAGCAGGATGAGGAAAAGCACAGCCCCGACGACGCCGAGGATCGTGCCGACCGGAACCTCGTAAGGGAAACGGATGAGCCTGCCAATGATATCGCAAGCAAGCACCAACGCCGCACCACTGCCGGCGACCCATGGCAAGGTGTGGCGCAGGTTTTCGCCAGCGAAGCGCGATACGATGTTGGGCGCGACAAGGCCGACGAACGGGATCGTTCCGACAACAACCACGGTCAGAGCGGTGATGGCCGAGACGATAATCAGGCCGAGCCGAAGCATGCCGGCATAGTTCAGGCCGAGCCCTATGCTGACCTCCCTGCCCAACGAAAGCATCGTCAGGCGGTCGGCTGTCCACCAAGCCAATACGACCAATGCGCCCGCAACCCACAACAGTTCATAGCGCCCGCGCAGGATGCCGGAAAACTCGCCCGTCATCCACACTTCGAGAAACTGCAGAAGATCGAGGTGCCATGCCGTAAAGATCGCGGTAGCGCCAATGATGCCGCCATAGACCAATCCGAACAGCGGAACGAGAAAAGGTTGTGCAGGCGGCAGCCTATGGGCGAGCATGAGAAAAACGGATGTCCCGGCGAGAGCGGTGACGGCAGCGCCGGCTGCTTTCCAGCCAAGCGATGCATCTGGCCACACCAGCGTAGCGACCAGTATGCCGAGCGCCGCCGATTGCGCGGTTCCCGCCGTCGACGGCTCGACGAAACGGTTGCGGGCAAGCGTCTGCATCACAAGCCCTGCGATGGCCAAGGCGCTGCCGGTCAGAAGTGCCGCTAGTGTCCGCGGCAGGCGGCTGATCATGATCAGCCGCAACGCTTCCGGATCTGAAGCCAGACTGTCTATGGCGAGCTCGCCGACACCGACGAACAAACTGGCCACAAAGAGCGCCAGCAGGGTTGCGGCGCCGATTGCCTGATAAGCGAAGCCTTGAATGCCAAGCGATCCAGCGGTCATTTGGTCTGCGAGAAAGCGTCTCGAATGGCCTCAAGCACGCGCATCGTCGACTGGACGCCGCCTGCAGCGATGTAGAAATCGGCTGCCGGCATGTAGACCACCTGCCCTTTCTTCCAGGCCGTGGTTTCGGCCGCCAGTTCATTGTCGAGCGTTGCCCTGGCATTCTGCTCGCCCGAACCGATCGCCGCGCCGCGATCGAGCACGATAAGCCAGTCCGGATTGGCATCGCGGAGGAACTCGAAGGAGATCGCTTCGCCGTGGGTGGCGGCCTCAACATCCTCGACGGTCGGCGTGAGTTGGAGCGCCGAATGCAGCCAACCGAAGCGGGACGTCTTGCCGTAGGCAGTCACTTTCGGGCCGCTGGTCATCAGGATGAGAGCCGTACCCTTGCCCTTGACGGCGGCACGTGTCGACGAAAGCGCGGCATCGAGTTCCGCAGCAAGCGCCGCCGCCTCGGCCGGCTTGCCGACGAGAGCGCCGTAAGCCATCAGGCGCTGCTTTGCCTGCGCGAAAAGGTCATCGCCCTCCATTGTCATATCGATGCTCTGCGCAATCCGGCTCGTCGCCGCCAGTTGCGGCGAGGAGCGCCCGCCGACAATGATAAGGTCCGGCGCCAGCGCGCTCAGGGCCTCCAGATCGGGCTCGAAGAGGGTCCCGACGATTTCCGCACCGTCCTTCAATCCTGCGAGTTCGGGCACATAGAGTTTATCGGGCAGACCGGCAATCTTCACGCCCAGGCTGTTCAGCGTATCGACTGCCGCAATATCGAACACCGCGAGCGTTTGCGGCGTCTTGTCGACCGTCACCGGGCCTTTCGCGGTTTCGATCTCGGTTGCGAACGCCTGAACGAGGAAAAGCGCCAGTGCCGGCAACGCCAGGACCGACTTGAGCCATTTCATGAGCATGCTCCGTGTCGAAAACGACGCCTCAATCGCGCCAAGGCCAGCGGCTGGAGATTTTCGCGGAAGGCGAACCGGGCGAGATGCGATTCGATGACCTGCTTGGTCTCGTTTAATGCGCCGGTGTCGGCCGCTTCCACCATTATGGCCAGCTCTTCGAGACCGGCATTCATTGTAGCTGTGCCACAGGAAAACCGGCACTGCCCATGCCCTTCGCCATAAGCGACCTCCACCTTGTGCGCGAAATGTTTGCATAGCTGCTGGATATATTTGCCCGCATTCGGTGTTTCGCAGCGCGTGGTTGCAGTCAGCATGGAGTCCTCATAATATGACGTTTACACTCCACTTATCGTAAGCTATCCCTCCAGACAAGGTCGGCCTCATGAGCAGTCGCCCGCAAGAATGCCTGTAGCGACAGCCCCATATTGCCATGCTCCTGGCAGTCCAGACCTTCGAACAGAAAAAGCGTTCCAATGCTGCTTAGATTTTTCTCCTACTACCGCCCCTGGAAGGGTCTGTTCATCCTGGATTTCTGCTGTGCGGTTCTGTCTGGCATGCTGGAGCTCGGGTTTCCGATGGCGGTCAAGCTGTTCGTCGACGAACTGCTGCCGACTCAGCAGTGGCTGTTGATACTTGCTGCGTCGGCCGGCCTGCTTGCCATCTATGTGTTGAACACCGGGCTGATGGCGGTCGTGGTTTACTGGGGTCATATGCTCGGTATCAATATCGAGACCGAGATGCGCCGGAAGAGCTTCGATCACCTGCAGAAGCTCTCGTTCCGCTTCTATGACAACCACAAGACCGGTCACCTCATCGCCCGCGTCACCAAGGACTTGGAGGAGATCGGCGAGGTTGCCCATCATGGCCCGGAAGACCTGTTCATCGCGATCATGACTTTCCTCGGCGCTTTCGCGCTGATGTTCCTGGTCAATCCGCAGCTTGCACTGATTACGGCGGCAATTGTGCCGCTCGTCGCCTGGGTGACAAGCCGCTATGGCGCGCGCATGACGCGCAACTGGCAGGCGCTTTACGGGCGGGTCGGCGATTTCAACGTTCGCATCGAGGAGAATGTCGGCGGCATGCGCGTGGTGCAGGCTTTCGCCAATGAAGATCACGAGCGCAATCTGTTCGCGCGTGACAACGCCAGCTACCGCAAGACCAAGCTCGATGCCTATCGCATCATGGCCGCCAGCACGTCGCTGAGCTACATGAGCATGCGGTTGATCCAACTGGTGGTAATGATTGCCGGAAGCTACCTCGTGCTGCGTGGCGAACTTTCCAGTGGCGGCTTCGTTGGCTTCCTGCTCCTGGTCAATGTGTTCTTCCGGCCGATCGACAAGATCAATTCGGTGATCGAAACCTATCCGAAAGGCATCGCCGGATTCCGCCGTTATGCGGCTCTCCTCGACACTGAGCCGGACATCGCGGATCGGCCTGGTGCTGTTGACGCACCGACGCTCCAAGGCAACATCAGCTACCGGGATGTCACCTTCGGCTATAGCGGCGAACGGGCGGTCTTGAAGAACATCAATCTCGACATAGCAGCCGGACAAACCATCGCCTTCGTGGGACCGTCCGGCGCCGGCAAGACGACGCTGTGCTCGCTGTTGCCGCGTTTTTACGACGTCGACAGCGGCGCCATCACGATCGACGGTTTGGATATCCGCGACATGAGGCTGGCCTCATTACGCGGCCAGATCGGTATCGTGCAGCAGGACGTGTTCCTGTTTGGCGGAACGATCCGCGAGAACATCGCCTATGGCCGGCTGGACGCGGTCGATAGCGAGATCGTCGAGGCCGCGCGCCGCGCGCGCCTCCACGAACTCATCGCTTCACTGCCGGAAGGCCTCGATACGATCATTGGCGAGCGTGGCGTAAAACTTTCGGGCGGTCAGAAACAGCGCCTGGCAATCGCGCGCATGTTCCTGAAGAACCCGACAATCCTCATCCTGGACGAGGCGACGTCGGCACTCGACACGCAGACCGAGCGGAAGATCCAGCAGTCGCTGGCAGAGCTTGCGGAAGGCCGAACGACACTGGTGATCGCACACCGGCTGGCGACGATCCGCAAGGCCGATCGCATCGTGGTGGTCGCCGATACCGGCATTGTCGAACAAGGTCCGCATGATGAGCTGGTGGCGCTTGGCGGTGCTTACTCACGGCTGGGCGAGGCTACGGACTGACGACGCAGCTCTCAAAGCTGAAGCCGAGGGGAGTTCTACTGAAACGCACCCGATCGGGCCGCGCAACGCTGTGGACGATCGCCTGACTTCGGCGGCGAAAGACGTGGACAGGCCCCCAAGCCCGCTCCAGCCCACGGTTCGAGATCGGCAAAGATCTTTCTGGCTGTGAGGTGATTCCAAGCGGCGGGCGCGCCCGCCGCTTGGAGGTCTAATCTCGACCGTGCCGGCCGAACGCTGGTATCAGCGGCCCCAGATCCCCTGGCCATAACCGGGCCCAGGAATATCGAAGATCGAATTCCCTGCCGAGGTCGGTGCGCTGTCGGTCGTGCTGACACTCGCTGTGCCGCTCGGGTCGGCCGCGTAGCCGTTGTCGGACACCATCGAATGGTGACCGGTGTTCGAATAGCCGGAGCCATGGCTGTAGTCGGAGCCATAGTGGTCGCTGCCGGCAAGAGCCATGCCGGAGGCAAACAGGAAAGTGGCAGTGGCAAGAACGATCTTAAGCATTTCAATTCTCCACCTTTGAGGGTTAGCATTTGGCCTCAACGCGCCGTGCCCCGCACCGCATCAATGAGCCGTCTTTCATGCCCTTTGGGCAAACCGACCAACCGCTATCCTTCTGGATTTGCGGCAGCAGGTTGTTCAGCGCACGGTTTGTCTTGTTACGTTCGTGCGCTGTTCGGAGGGCTGCTTGATAGCAGCCGAGATGATCACCATTCGGCGGCGTCAACGCGGCCTGTATGAATGGCGGCTGTTCCCGATCAGCCGTCGCGTGGCGGGGTTGACGTCTGCCCCTTGTCGATCATGGCGTTGTAAGAGCCGGCGAGCCCCTTCATGGGCCGCATGGTTTTGGTCAACAAGGCTCGCGCGGAGCCGGTCGGGGAAATCGTACGAAGTAACTGGCTTATGCATTTTGAACCTCAGGTTTCGGAGCAAGACGCGTCGGCACCTCGACAAGACTAGATGTTCGTCCATGGCGCTGGATACTTGTGTCTCGCCCATCGAATCTGCCGCATCTGCGGTTCTTATTGTCATACACCGCTTTCGTTTCAGGCGTTTTTCTGTAGTGCGGTGGGAGTGTTTCGTTTGTTTCAGGGGCACGCGCGACGGGGCGGGCCGCATTTGTGGATGGTTGTGGTCCGAGTCGTTTGCTCCGGATCCAGAAAGGATCAAGTCGACAAGGTTGCGAACACTCTGGCGCGTAGCCGAGCGGCCCGGAACGAATGGAAGGCCGCCCGCAATCTCGCGGAGTGTCCTTTCCGCGCCGTCCGATCGACACGTCCTGGCTCGGCGCTGCGCGGCCAGTGGTGATCCATATGGTCACCGATCCTGAACGAGAACAGCACGAGCGAAGGCAGGACCTGGATCGTAGGTTCAGACTGAATCCGGCGGAGGCTGACGTCGTCCTGGAAAATCTCAATGGCAACGGGCGCGACGCCGCTGCCCGGCTCGGCATCGCGGCCACACGGTCAGAGCGCATCTAAGGCATGTCTTCGAGAAGGCCGGCGTGCGCAGGCAGGCCGAACTCGTCCGGCTGCTGGAGGCGAGCGCGAGCTGACGAGCACTGATGGCGGTGATTTTTTAACTAACGCCAAAACTGTTCCTGCCAGGCCAACACGGCCTGCGTAGGTCATGCCTGCGTCCTTTCACGACCTTCTCCTGGGGAAAAGGAAGGTCTGGGCAGGTCAATATCCCGTCCATCCAGAACACATGCTGAATAACGGCTTTCCGGGAGCCGACCTTCAGCCGTCGCATATCGTTCTCGTCGGAGATTCGACGAGAATCTTCCTCGATGGGCGCGACACCGGCTTCCACATGCCACAGGCCTGTCCGCCTCGGCGCGACCCAAGGACGGACAGGCTCAGCCTCCGCTTACGGCCGGATGTTGTGGTTGACGCGGAAGAGGTTCGCCGGATCGTATTTGCGCTTGACCGCGACGAGCCGCTCATAGTTGGCGCCGTAGGCGGCGCGTACGCGCGCTTCGCCTTCATCATCCATCATGAAGTTGATATAGGCGCCACCATGCGGGTTGTGCTTGTGCACCGCGGCCCAATACTCGCTTGCCCAGCGCCTCAGCTCCGGCGCCTTCGTCGGGTCGGGGTCGATGCCGGCGATAACCATGGACCAACGCGCTCGCCGCGCTCCCCAGGCGGTGGCGTCCGGAGCCACTTCCTGGACCGCTCCGTCGATCGGGTAGAGATGCATCAGCGACAGCTCGCTCGGGGTTTTCGAGCCGTGCTCGGCATGGGCACCGATGGCCGCATCGGACAGCTCGTCGACATAATCGCCCTTCCAGTACCACTGCAAGCCCTTCGGCAGCAGCGGATCAAACAGCGCCTGCAGATCGACGAAGGGCATCTGCATCATACCGTCCATTAGAGGCTTGGGAAGCGCGTCGCGCACGGGCTGCATCGCTCGGATGCCGTCCTCCTCCGCGCCGTTGTAGCAACTGATTAGCGCGCAGATGCGCCTTCCCCAGATCTCGCGCGGGAAAGGGTCGCAGGAGGGCACCGTCTTGATGCCGAAGAACATCCCGAGCTCTCGCGGCGCTCCGGGCAGGAAGTCCCGGTACCAACGCATGATCTCTACGGCATGTGCGATGTCGAAGAAGATCGGCCCGGCATAGACATCCTTCGCCGGATGCGCCTGAAATGTGAAGCGCGTCACGACGCCGAAGTTGCCGCCGCCGCCGCGCAGCGCCCAGAACAGCTCCGGGTGTTCGTCCTCACTTGCCGTCACGACGCTGCCGTCGGCCAGCACGACCTCGGCCGCAAGCAGATTGTCAATGGTGAGGCCGTGTTTGCGCGTTAGATGGCCGGTACCGCCGCCCAGCGTCAGTCCGGCGATGCCCGTGGTCGAGACGAGGCCCGCCGGCACCGCCAGCCCATGAGCGCTGGTGGCGCGGTCGACATCGCCTTGGGTGCAGCCGGCCTCGACGCGGACCGTGCGAGTCCTGGGATCGATATCGACCCGTTTCATCGGCGACATGTCGATGACCATTCCGCCGTCGCAACTGCCGAAGCCTGGACCGTTGTGGCCGCCGCCGCGAATGGCAAGAACCAAATGCTTCTCTCGGGCATGATTGACTGCCGCGACGACGTCGGCGACTTCGGCGCAGGGGACGATCCAGCGCGGCCGCTTGTCGATCATAGCGTTGTAGAGCCCGCGAGCCTCTTCATAGGCCGGATGGTTTTGGTCAATAAGGTCGCGAGGAGCCTGTCGGGGAAATCGTACGAAGTAACTGGCTTATCCATATTGAACCCTCAGGTTTCAGAGCAAGACGCGTCGACGCTCGCCAAGAATAGATTGTTCATCCTGGGCGTCGGACATTTGCGCTTGCCGGTTGAATTTGCCGCATCTGCGGCTCTTTTTGTCATACACCGCCTTCGTTTCAGACGTTTTTCTGTGGTGCGGTGGGAGTGTTTCGTTTGTTTCAGCGCGCGCCCCACGGGGATGACAGGCGGCACTTTGTGACTGGTTATGGTCCGGTCGTTTGCTCGAGCCGTGTTATCGGCCGTGCAACCTAGGACATTCGTGTTTCCGCCGTTTTTCCGGAGGATTGGGTAGAGTTTCGTTTTCACGTCAGCGCTGGCGAAGATTCCCACGCGCCGAAACAGTTGAAACAAATCACGCGGCGTCTGAATGTATGCTGAAACAAAGAGGGTCTAGTATCCGCCCTCGGGCGATCACGTGAACAAAGGGAACGACCATGCGGCCTGACAATTCGGTCACATACACACACACAGGCTATGCCCTTTTTGACGCCAACAATGTCCTCGTTGGTAGCAATCCGCAGATATTTGGAAGCCAGCAGCTCGATCGCGGCGAGATGCAGCCGATGGATGCCATTGCCGCAGTCGCCGAAGCCCTCTCACATCTAAAGAGTTTCGACGGCCGCCCCATCGAGCCGGGCAACGCGTTCGCTGAAAGCGCCGCTGCGCGATGGACGCAAATCGACAACCCTCCAGTTGAAGCTGAGACATTGGATGGCCGGTGGAAGTTGCTCACCGCACATCCTCGGCCGAATGGTGGCATGGCCCTGGTAAGCGTCGACATTACCGACATGAAGCGAGCGCAGATCGCGCACCGGGAAAACGCGGAGATATTCCGCTGCATCACGGACAGTCACCCGCTGCCCGTTTGGGTGGTGGACGCGGGAAGCGGGAAAATCGTCTACGAAAGCCTCGATGCGTCGAACCTGCTTGGCCGAAAATGGACCCCGAACGAGCCGCAATTCCTGACGGATCATTTCGTGAATACTGGCGAATTCGATGAAATCAGTTCTCTCGCCAGCAACAGCGAGATCGTGCGGGATCACGAAATCCAGCTTAGAAACACAAGCGGATCGACCGTCTGGTGCTCGACCAACTGCCGTCGCGGCGTTTATGACGGGCGCCCCTCGCTCATCATCGGCGTATTGGACATCACGGAACGTAAGCAGCGCGAGGATCTGTTCGGTTTCCTGATCAAGCATCATCCGTTGCCGGTATGGATGACCGACGCAAGTTCGGGGGAACTCATTTACCAGAGCAATGCTGCCGAACGGCTGCTTGGATGGAGCAAGAAGGCGCAACGCGAGACGGTGCGGCTCGGCGACTAC
>NZ_RZSX01001460.1:0-797 GCF_004023105.1 Mesorhizobium sp. M5C.F.Ca.IN.020.32.2.1
GGCCGGCCCTTGACCTCGAAGATGCGCGCCACGCCGACGCCATTGGTGGCGTCGGCGGCCAGCCCGTAGACGGTTTCCGTCGGAATGGCGACGACATCACCGCCTTCGAGCAGCGCCAGCGCCCGCTCCATCGCCTCGCCGGCGGCAAGTATCTCAGCCACTCTCATCACCTTACAGAAGCAGGACCTCACAGATGTGGGACCTCACAGATGTGGGTGCGTAATACGGTGACGTTTACGGGGCAAGTCCGGGCGTTAGCGAATTACCAAATCGCTAAAATGCTAGCTTTCCTCGCAAGCCCGCAGCAATTCCCGGACGGTATGTTGACTGCTTGTTGGGCAGGGGATCTATCATGGTCTGGGTGCGTATCCTGGGAGCGCTTGGTCTCACTCTGGCGGCGGGCGGAGCACACGCTTCGTCCTTCGTTGTTCTCGGTGCACCATCCTCGACGCCGTCCGTCGTCAAGCTCGGCGCGCCTGAACCGGTGAAGGTGGCTGGGAGCTCCTCGACGCCATCGATCGTGGCGCTCGGCGAAGCAGTGCCTGATGTCACCTATGAAAAAGTTGCTGCGATCCCGAGCCAGCCCAAGCCCAAGCATGATTTCATGCAAAGCCCGATGATCATTCGCGGCGGCATCGTCGGCGATGCCTTCGCAAAGCCGGCCCCGAGCGCCGCACCTGCCGCGACAACCGCTGCCGCACCTGGGGCGGCCACCAGATCCGACAAAAAGATAACGGCAACGAACAGCCCGCCTGAGCCGGCAACGCCGCAACCGACGCCTATTCCCGAGATCGAGC
>NZ_RZSX01001461.1:0-796 GCF_004023105.1 Mesorhizobium sp. M5C.F.Ca.IN.020.32.2.1
GCGAGAAGGCCGGCGTGACGGTGTCGGACGACGAATTGCAGCGTGGCCTGTTCGAGCAGGTGCGCCGCTATCCGGCCAACCAGCAGCAGGAAGCGTTCGAATTCTACCGCAGCAACCCCGAAGCGCTGAACACGCTGCGCGCGCCGATGTTCGAGGAGAAGGTGGTCGATCATCTCCTCGGCCAGATCTCCGTCACCGACGTTAAGGTCAGCAAGGAAGAGTTGATGGCCGACGACGAGGACACCGAGACGGCCAACGCGAAGCCGGCGAAGAAAGCCGCCGCGAAGAAGGCCGACGCCAAGCAGGCCGACGATACGGAAGAGCCCAAGAAAAAGGCCGCGCCGAAGAAGAAAGCCGCCAAAGACGCGGAATAACACGGCATTCTGCGAATTGTGAAAGGCCGCCCACGAGGCGGCCTTTTTCGTTGCTGCCGACGTCGTAAGGCCGCCGCCCTAGTCGCGAGGCAATTGACTGACGAGGATCCGCATCACGGTCACTCGCCTGGGCAGTTCAATGAGAAACTCTTCGTCACGCGGCAGGTGGTGGATCTTGTGCGGGTCGCCGCCGGTGAAGCTCGCCATGGCTTCGACGTCTGGCCAGTACGAGATGGTCACGAACTCCGTTTCTTCTTCGCGATCTTCGCGAAACAATTGCAAGCCAAGTGCCTTCTCCTGAAGCGGCGGAATGCCTTCGCGGCGTAGATAGAGCTCGTAGTCGTCTGCCAGATCACGGCGTGTCCTTCCCCGCCAGATCCGGGCAATTGTGGCGTTGTCGGTCATGAAGTGCTCCTCTGTGC